>PMKW01000010.1:0-1660 GCA_003157895.1 Methanoregula sp.
TTCTCGATCTCAGCCTGGTATTTGAGCTGGGCAATCAGCTGTGTGGAGGGTTTACCGATATTGTACCCGGCTGCGATCAAAAAGACATTGGCAACAACACCGATAACGATGACATTGTCCGCGATCCCCTTGTCAAGGACATTGCGGGCAACATCGATGGAGTCGTCTACCTTGGTACCCCCAAGAACCATGCAGACCGGGCGGGGAGCACCCTTGAAAACCTTGGAGAGGGTGGAAACCTCCTTTTCCATCAGGAGCCCCCCCGCCGAACGCATGACCATCGGTAGGCCGACTACCGTAGGCTGTGAACGGTGGGCGGTACCAAAAGCGTCGTTGACGAATACATCGGCCATTGAGGAGAGTTTCTTGACAAGGTGTGTCTTCTTCGCTTCTTCCGGCTTTAAAGTNNCGGGCATGATGGCCGAAGATGCTGTCCACGTAGTTCACGGGCGTTCCCAGCAGTTGTTCGAGCTTCTCGGCATGAGCTTCCAGCGTCGTAAAATCCTTTTTCCCCGGCCGGCTCTGGTGGGTGACAATCACGACACGGCTGTTCCCGAGTGCACGGATGGTCGGGAGATGCTCGCGGAAACGCTTNNGCACCCAGTTCCTTCATCGTTCCAATCGGCATCCCCATCCTCCTGTGAAATTACGCAGTGCTCCGTGCCTTGATTCTCTTCATACGGAAGAGCTCTTCGCGTTCCATCTCATCAAGGCGCATCTTGATGAAGTCCCGGGCTTCGGTAAGCTCGGGGATGACCTTGAACTCGAGTGCGTTGACACGCCGTTTCGTTTTCTCAATCTCGTCGAGGAGCCGTTTCATGGTGGTCTCGATCTCTGCGCTCTCGATGATGGCCTCGACCAGTTCCTCGAAGGCTGATGCGGTCTCATCGATGACGGTAGAGGTACCGAGCACCCCATAGCCGCGGTCGACAACGCTCTTTCTGACTTTGCTTGACTCGATCTGGGGGACAACGACTCCCATGATGTTCTTGCTTTTTAAGGTGATCTGCGGCACTTCCTGGACAGAGAATGCCGCTGATTTCACGCCGATTGCACCTTCGACGGTGTTGGCAAGCGCCATCATCTCTGCTGCACGCCCGTACTTGGCTAGCAGCTCGCCACGGCTGTCCTTTGCATTTGCCAGGATCTTGAAGAATTCCATGATCAGTCCATCGCGCTTCATCTTGAGAATCTTGTAGCCGCGCTCGGAGAGCTGGATCTTCCGCTTGAGGTTGATCAGTTCCGAACGGGTTGGCTTGATATCACGCAGCGCCATGGACTTTTACTCCTTCTTTACACCGGTCTTGAACTTGGGGTGGTACTTGTTGATCAAATCGCGGTCGATACGGGTGAGCTGGTCCACCGGTAGTGTTGCGAGGAGCTCCCAGCCGAGGTTGAGGGTATCCTCGATGGTCCGGTCCTCATCGTACCCCTGCCGGACAAAGCGGTTCTCGAAGAGATCAGCGAACTCGAGGAGCAGGCGGTCACGCTCTGATAAGGCGTCTTTTCCGACGATGGCCACGAGGCCGCGGAGGTCATTGCCTTCTGCATAGCCGGCATACATCTGGTCGGAGACCTTCTTGTGGTCCTCACGGGTGTGACCCTTCCCAATACCAAGGTTCATCAGACGGGAGAGTGACGGCAGCACGTTGATGGGCGG
>PMKW01000010.1:1766-3532 GCA_003157895.1 Methanoregula sp.
GGGCACTTCTTCACGGGCTGCACCAATCTGACGGAGCGCTTCACAATAGTTCGTCATATCCGTGAGGATAACGAGCACATGCATGCCGAGCTCAAAGGCAAGGTATTCGGCGGTGGTCAGGGCGAGGCGCGGGGTAATGATACGCTCAACGGCCGGGTCGTCCGCAAGGTTGAGGAAGACCACGGCACGCTCGAGGGCGCCGGTGCGCTCGAAGTCCTGCATGAAGTAGTTCGCTTCTTCCTTGGTGATACCCATGGCAGCGAAGACCACCGCGAACGTCTCGGTCGAACCGGGCACTTTTGCCTGGCGGGCGATCTGGAGCGCAACATTGTTGTGCGGCAGACCTGCACCCGAGAAGATCGGGAGTTTCTGGCCACGGACAAGGGTGTTTGTACCGTCGATCGTGGAGATACCGGTCTGGATGAAATCCGCCGGCATGCCGCGGGCGTACGGGTTAATGGCCGCACCGGTGATGTCAAGACGCTTCTCCGGCACAATTTCCGGACCGCCGTCGATAGGCTTGCCGCCACCGGACAGGATACGGCCAAGCATCTCCCTGCCCACGGGCATCTTGATGGTCTCGCCGGTGAAACGGACACCGCTGTCCCTGCCGATACCGGTCGTGGTCTCGAAGACCTGGACCACCACGAGATCGTCGCTCGTGTCGAGGACCTGTCCGCGCTTGATAGTACCGTCGTAAAGGACTATGTTCACAAGCTCCTGATAGGCTACCGGCTCTGTCTTCTCTACGAAAACAAGGGGGCCGGCAATCTTACTAATCGTCCTGTATTCCTTCATGCTGCCGACCTCAGGGTGTTGAACTCTGCGTCCATCTGCTTCTCGATCTTCGCGAGTTCCGGCTTGTAATCCTTAATGAACTTGATCTGGGGCAGCTCACCTTTTGCCTTGACGGCGATGATCTGCGCTGGGCTGACGCCAGCGAGCTGTGCAGCATAGGCAAAGTCTGCGAATGTCTTGATCGCCTTCAGCATGTCATACTGCTTGCTCATGTCACAGAACGTGTCGACCGCGTCGTACGCATTCTGCTGGAGGAAGATCTCACGGATCATACGGGCAACTTCGATGGTTACCTGCTCAGACTCGGGCAGGGCATCGGAACCGACGAGCTGTACGATCTCCTGCAGTTCTGCTTCCTTCTGGAGGACTTCCATGGCCCAAGACCGGATCTTGGTCCAGTCCGGGGAGACTTCCTTGTCATAGTAATCCTGAAGTGCCTCGAGGTAGAGCGAGTAGGAGTTGAGCCAGTTGATGGCCGGAAAGTGCCGGCGCTGGGAGAGTTTCGCGTCCAGTGCCCAGAAGACCTTGACGATACGCAGGGTGTTCTGGGTGACCGGCTCCGAGAAGTCACCTCCTGGCGGTGAGACCGCACCGATGACCGAGACCGAACCGGATGCCCCGTTCAGGGTCTCGACAAGACCGGCACGCTCGTAGAATTCCGAGAGCCGGGCTGCAAGATATGCCGGGTATCCTTCTTCACCTGGCATTTCTTCGAGCCGGCTGGAGATCTCACGCATGGCTTCTGCCCAGCGGGAGGTCGAGTCTGCCATCAGGGAGACATCGTACCCCATGTCACGGAAGTATTCCGCAATGGTGATACCGGTGTAAACCGATGCTTCACGGGCAGCCACCGGCATGTTGGACGTATTTGCAATGAGTACTGTCCGCTCCATGAGGGGCTTGCCGGACTTCGGGTCCTCAAGGTGCGGGAATTCGGTAAGAACTTCCGTCATCTCGTTGCCGCGTTC
>PMKW01000016.1 GCA_003157895.1 Methanoregula sp.
CGCAATCTCGATCTCATGCTGGACGCCCGAATAGTCGGGACCGCAGGAGAGTTGGGCGATCCGTACCGGTGGTGTCATTTGGGGTCTCCGAGATCGATTAAGAATCGTTTTATTGCCGCAACGAATTTCACACCTTCTTCCTCATTCCGCGGATAGTTCAGGTCGAGTTTGGGAATATCCTTCTGGCGCACGAGAAACTTGATGAGCTCGTTGGTCCTGGCACATCCCATGCAGCCGAATGAGAAGTCGGCGTCGTTGATGATGATGGCGGCCTCGCAGGCCTCGATCATCGGTCCGTAGAGGGCCATGCGGCCCCGTACACCGCTGGGTACTTCCACGGCCGCCCACTTCAGGCCTTTTTTTGGCTCCTCGGGGGTGATCTGCAGCGGTGGCGATTCAAGCCCGGCAGTCTGGATACGTTCGCGGATGGCGACTGCTGAACTGAGCGGGGTATGTCCGAATCGTGCCACCATGTCAGAGAGGATCAGGCTCGTTGCCGGGTAGATGAATACTTTTACCATGTCAGGGCTCCTGTGCGTCGATCAGTTTTTTAAGGAGAGAGGCATCCAGTTTTTTGATATCCAACGGATTTTCGGGGGCCGGAACGGTATTTTCGTCCACGGTGACAAGCGTTTCGAGGCCCCGTGAGACGTACGGGATCACGGTCATCTCGAACTCCATCCCGTGATATCCCGGCCTTGCCCCGCCAAGGTTTGCCCGGCACCGCCGCGAATCTCCCGGGGGGAACCCGCGGTCCTTGATGAAGATATGGGCCGGGTCAATCCTGCGGAGCTCGGCAATGATGCGGTCAACCTCTTCCTCCTTGCCGGTGATAACGAGGCCAAAACAGGTCTCCTTGATCATGGCCCCTTTCGAGATCTCGTACGCCCGGCTGGCAAGATCCGCCGGTGTAATATCAAACGACTCCACCACGACATACCTCGTCACCGTGCCCACATATGCCGGGTTATACTCAGTCACCGTTTTACCTCCCTGATATACACGTTCTCCCGCTCCTTTACTTTTTTGAGTTTTTCCGTATCAATGACCCTTCCTATCATATTGGTCCCGTCAAAGGGTTCGGATGTTGGCCCGAACTCCCGGTTGACCGAGAGGCGGACGCCCACGAGCCCCGCACCTTTGCGGGAATCGTTGGTAATGGCAAGGCCGGCCGCCGGGGCCTCGTCCACCGGTGAATTTTCCGGGTTGAGCTTGATGCCCACCGGGATTTCCGGCTTGAACAGTACTACATCATCGAACTTGAAAAAGACCGGTAGCATGCCGGTATCGTGCTCAACAAGACCGGTGATCCTCCGGAAGACCGCACAGCTTGCCGGTGCATGTGCATCGTCAAGCTCGATATCGATCACCTTATCAAACGGTGCGGTCGTGACGGTCGCCTTTCGTTCGGCCAGCACGTCCAGCGTGGTACCGGGGTCCTGGGAGACAACGATCCGCTCCGCGAGGTCCTTGTCAATGATCAGGGAAAAACCCCGGGCCAGTGCAATCTCTTTTGCCCGCTGGACCGGCAGGCCGAGCAGGTCGATTCGTTCCGGCTGCACGCTCACCGCGATTATGTCGTGCTCCTGCGCAAGCCGGACAAGCTCGATGCCCTGTACCACCTGCCCGGCAATGCTGTGTACCATGCTGCTCGGGACATCGGTGCGGTAGATGAAGACACCCCCGGCAGCCTTTCCCGTTGCCCGGACCGTCACGGCACCCTCTCGCCGCGGGTGATGGTATTCCCGAATAACATCCGTCCCTGACCGCCTGAGGTCCGCGATATGGGTGCTGGTTGCCCGGTCCACGACAAAACGCCCGGACTGCAGTGCAAGGAGCATGTGCTCCACGCTTCCGGCCGCTTCCGTCGTGATTTTTTCCGGGGAAAAGCCCTGTGCCATGACAGCCACACGGGTCACTACCTGCATCCCGTCCTCAAGGACAAGGCCTGAGTCGGTCGTGGTGAATGAGCGGCTGGTGTCAGCCCAGCTGATCACCGGCTCGATCTTTGTCACCTTGTCGCCGGCAGACCAGCGGTCGAGAACCCCCCGGCCGCTGACAACGTTCCCGATGATGCCCCCCAGCTCATCGGCACCCTGGTCGGCTGAATGCCGGCTCCTGGAAAAGATAAGGTACGAATGTGCCGGGTCGTATCCCCCGCAACCGAGGATGAGATCGCCCCGCTCGTACAGGTGCGGTTTTCTTGCGGGATGGATATCGGAGGGAAACGGCCCGAATGCTGCCGCATAGCGGTCCTGCCAGTGGAGCGCCAGCTGCGGGACGATTGCCGGCGATTCGAGAAACGTTGCATGCTCACCGGTGAGCTCGACCATGATCTGGCCCGCGGTCGTGCTGATGGCAAGGCTGCCGGTCTTTGCCTGCTCCTGGGTTGCCGGGCGGATGATCGCCACTGCACAGCCCGGAGGGTGGTCTTTTAAGACACTTCCCAGGGTACTGCCTGCAGCAATAACCAGCCTCTCCCCGTCGACATGGATGGTGACCATCGTCACCTCAGGGCACCGGGGGGGCCGGCTGGCTCATGACCTTGCGCTCTTCTGCAGTCAGGTGTGCCAGTACTTCTGCGGTCTTGCCGATCTCAACGATCTTGCCTCCCCGCATCAGGGCAAGACGGTCGCAGATGTCCCGCACAAAGTCCATGTCATGCGAGACAACGATGAATGTCTCATCCATCTCTTCACGGGCATGCATGATGGAATGCTTCACGTCTATCTTGGTGATGGGGTCCATGGTGCCCGTAGGCTCGTCAAGGATCACGAGACGCGGCTCGCGGATGAGCACCTGTGCGAGGGCAACGCGGTGCCGCTCCCCTTCCGAGAGCTGCCCGGGCATCCGTTCCAGGATCTCCTTGCTTTTCGCTTCGGAAAAACCGGCCATCCGGAGCGTCACGAGCGCCTTTCTCATGGCGAGCTCCTTGGGGAACTCAAGGCCAATCGCATCGGTCAGGTTATCGAGCACCGTGCGGTGCGGGAAGAGGTCGTACTCCTGGTGGAGGAGCCCGATATAGGCAGTTGCCCTGCCCCGCTGGTCAACGCCCGGCTTGGTCATGTCGACCCATTCCTCACCGATCCGGATATTTATCTCGCCGCTGGTTGGTTCGATGAGGCCGGCAATGATGCCGGAGAGGGTGGTCTTGCCTGCCCCGCTCTTCCCGATGATGCCGAAGATCTCCTTGGTCTGGACTTCGAACGAGACCCCGTTGACCGCCTTGATCATGCCGCGGTCGACTGAGATGTAGCGCTTGACCAGGTCGCGGGCGACCACCATCTTCTCCCCCAGTTCGGCCTCTTCGAACTTCTCGCTGTCATCGTAGCCCTTCATGAACTGCGCGATGACATCCTTTGGCGCCCCGATAGCAGTGATGCTGCCGTCATCGAGCAGGATGGCGCGGCTTGCCACGTCCTCAATCACCTGTGAGAAGTGGGACGTGACCACGATCCCCATGTTGTTGGCCTTTGCTGCCTGCGAAAGCATCTCATGCACGATCTTTGCCGTGCCGGTGTCGAGCGTCCCGGTCGGCTCATCGGCAAAGAGCACAAAGGGCTCTTTTGCGAGCTGGCGGGCGAGGACGACCCGCTGTTTCTCGCCTCCCGAGAGGTCGCGGGCGATGTGCATCATCCTGTGCGAGAGCCGCACCTGGTCGATGAGGTCGGCTGCACGGTTGATGGCCTGTTCGGGGGGATAGTCGATATCGTCGAGGGCATGAAGGACGTTCTCGATGACCCTGTCGTCGCCGTACAGGGCAAAGGTGCGCTGGAACATGATGGCCGTCCGGCGTATCAGGCGGCGCCGGAGCGTCTCGTCCTTCTCGTTCCAGAGGTCGATGTCCTGTGCAGTCATGGTGCCGCCGCAATGCGGGCATGGCTTTCCGGCAGCGCTCCCGACATCGAGGTATGCACACCCGTTGCAGACAGCGGTGTGGTAAATGATCCTGCCGCTCGTCGGCGGCTGTTCCACGCCCCGCATGAGGTGCATGAGAACGGTCTTTCCTGCACCGCTCCTGCCAATGATCCCCAGGATCTCGCCTTCGGCAATCTCAAAAGAGATATTCTTGAGAACCGCACTGCCATCAAAATCCATGCAGAGGTTCTCGACCGTGATCAGTGGAGCCTTCATAATACCCATAATACCCTTATACCATAATGTACCACAGGTCGCATATTACCTTTTATATGCAGTACCACAGCCGTCACGATCGCAATTTTTCCGGCTCGCAATCAGATCCTGCACAATGGTCACCACTTCCCTGACATTTTTTACCACATAGTCCGCCTCCTTGTAGAGTTCTTCCGGCCGGTCGCCTTGCTGCTGGACCGTGAGGATGGCGATATCGGCGTTCCGCATGGCACCCAGGTCGTTGATCCCGTCCCCGACCATGAGCACCCGGTCGTATTCCTGCCGGAGGTCGCTGACGATCTGTGCCTTAACGGTCGGCGTTGCCACGCCATAGACCCGGTCCCGCGGGATGCCGAGATGGTCGGCCATCCGTTCCAGTTTCGTGACCCGGTCGCCGGAAGCGATGAACGTCGGCACTCCCATGCGGTGGAGGGCCGTTACCGCCTCCTTTGCCCCTTCGAACGGCCAGCCCCCCGCCGTGATACCAAACTCGATGCCCTGCTGTTCCATGTTGATGATTGCCCCGGAATTCAGGGTCACGACCGATTCTTCCCTGCAGACCGTCCAGACATTGCGGATACATTCCTGGAGGTCGCCTACCCGTGCGCGATCATCGGTATAGAGGATGTCGCCGATCTCGTCTGCGGTCGTAATCTTCCGCGTGCAGCTGATGCCAAAGCCGATGTCGTGCCGGACAAGATATTCCGAGAGGATTGCTTCCGGGGGTGCTGCCATCAGGTCCTGGGAGTGGACGGGGAGCACGATCAGCACCCGGTCGGGAGAACTGAAGGTGAGGGTCGTTGTCTCGATCCCGGGGAGCAGTTTGTTGTTGCGGATATCCTTTGCAACCCGGTAGGTGTTCAGGAGCGTCCCCGCACTGTCGAAAACAACGGCTACTGACATGACTTTGCTCCCTGCAATAAATCTATGTACTTTTCTGCTCATTCATTAGAGTGATGCTGATGTCCGTATCTGAAACCGCAGAGAAGATAAAGAGCATGGAGATCCGGGGTGCCGGCCGGATCGCCCGGGCAGCTGCCGAAGCGCTCAGGGACCATGCGCTCTCCCTGAGGACAGGAGATCTGCCGGTGTTTTCCGTGGAGATGGAGAAGGCTGCCGACACCCTCGTCGCCACGCGCCCGACTGCGGTATCGCTCCCGAATGCGGTTCATATCGTCATGACCGGCCTTGAACAGGCAAAGGACACCGAAGATGCCCGGTCCGGGCTGGTCCGCAGGGCCGAGGGGTTCATCCGGTCGTCCCGCTCTGCAGTAGAGAACATTGCCCGGTTCGGCGCCCGCCATATCCGTGACGGCGACACGATCCTGACCCACTGCAACTCCGAGGTTGCGCTCGGGTGCATCATCGAGGCGCACCGGAGCGGCAAGGATATCGAGGTCTTCGCCACCGAAGTACGGCCAAGGAACCAGGGGCATATCACGATACGGACCCTCAACGACGCCGGCATTAAAACGAACTTTATTGTTGATTCCGCTGTCCGCTCCTTCATCCACGACATCGATCTCGTGATCGTCGGCGCCGATGCCGTCACGGTCAACGGGGCAGTGGTGAACAAGATCGGTACGGCTCAGGTTGCCCATACGGCGAAAGAGGCGCGGGTGAACGTGATCGTGGCTGCAGAGACCTATAAGTTTGCCCCGCGAACCGTCATCGGGGACCTCATCCGGATCGAGGAGCGGTCCCCGGATGAGGTCCTGCCGGCAGCGATTGCAAAAACACTCCCGAACGTGACCGTGCGCAACCCGGCGTTCGATGTGACCCCGGCAGAATATATCGACCTGATCGTTACCGAAGCCGGGGCGATCCCCCCGCAGATGGCGTATGTGATCATCAGGGAATATCTTGGCTGGGGTATTGAGGAGTTCCAGAAATCCCTTGACCTCAACCATCATCCGGAGGGATAATGGTGCCGGAGTGCCTTTGGCTCTGCTCCTGTTTCATCCCTGAGGGATGAAGCAGAGCAAAAACTATCGGCCTGAACATGCAACCTGATCACGGGCTCAGATCCTGCCACAGGCAGCCGCAACAGCGGGCGGGGATACCATCATGGAGATACCATTTGCGAAATTACAGGGGAACGGGAACGACTTCATCGTGATCGATGAATATCAGAAAGCTGTCATCCCCGAAGATATGAAGGGGCAGTTCGCCGCTATCTACTGTAACCGGCGGTTCGGGATCGGTGCCGACGGGGTCTTATTTCTCTCAAAATCTGCGAGATTCGACCTTAAGATGCGCCTCCTCCAGCCGGACGAGAGCGAGGCGGAGATGTGCGGGAACGGCATCCGCTGCCTTGCAAAGTTCGCATCCGATGCCGGGTACGTGAAAGGGTCGTGTACCATCGAGACGCTGGCAGGGCCTGTCATTGTTATCATGGAAACAGGCGGCGAGGATTTCCTTGCAACGGTCACGATGACACCCCCGCAGTTCGACCGCAAGGAGATCCCGGCGACCGGGAAGGGTGAATATAAGGAACATATCGGCGACTTTGACGTTTACGCGGTGAACACCGGTGTCCCGCATGCCGTGATCATCGTGGATAAGGTAGACGCGATCGATATGGCAGCACAAGCCCCGGCCATCCGCCACCATGCCACCTTCCCGAAAGGGGCGAACGTGAACTTCGTCGAGAAGACCGGCGAAAACAGTATCCGCATCCGCACATTCGAGCGGGGGGTTGAGGAGGAGACGCTCTCGTGCGGTACCGGGGCGACAGCGACGGCCGCGGTCGTCCACAAGCTCGGGCTCACCGGTGATGTCGTGGAGGTCGGGACCCGGGGCGGCCCTCTCACCATCTCCTTAAAGGGCGGAGCAAAGATGCAGGGGCCGGCAGCGACGGTATTCACCGGGGTTATCTCTTTTTAATCCTTTTTTCCCCGCAATGCCTGGCCGGGATACCCGGAGGAGCCGCCCCTGCTGCTCTGCCGTTCAGACAGCGCTTCTCTAATCATTAACAGGTTTTCGCGCTGTAATGTCACGGGAGATGCTCAGGAACTCCCGGATCTGCCCGGTCTTCTCGTCGCGGATGACTTTTGTCGTGGACTCAAACCTGAGATACCGGCCATCCTTGTGCCGGAACCGGAATGTTGACGTGACGTGGTAGGATCCGTTCTGCATGATTGCCATTATATCCTGCCGGACCCTGCCGAGATCATCAGGATGCACCATGGCAAGCACGGATTTGCCCAGCACCTCTTCTTCCGAGTACCCGAGACGGGGTGTTATGGCCGGCGAGACATAGGTGCAGATGCAGTCCGGGGTCTGGCGGTTGATGATATCGAGCGAATTGTCAGAAATAAACCGGTACTGCTGTTCGCGCTGTAAACGCTGCTCGTCCGCCAGCTTCCGGTCAGTGATGTCACGCGAGACTCCCAGGACGGACGTGACTGTCCCCTGTGCATCCGTGATAGGCATCAGATAGTGATCGAACCAGTGCAGGGTCCCGAAAATCTCCATTGCCCTCTCGGAATTCCCCGCTGTTCCCGTCTCGAATACCCGGTGCAACTCCTGTGCCTGGTGTTTTCCCGGTTCACCGGTGAAGAAGGAAGAGCGTTTTTTCCCTATGATCTCATCGGCCGAAAGTCCAAGGATTGCCGCAGCAAAGCTGTTGACATATTCCACGCGATCATCCCTGCCGATGAGAAAGATGAGATCCCGGGAGGTTTCCGCAAGGGTGCGGTACCGGTTCTCGCTCTCCCGCAGGGCCTGCTCGGCCTGTTTTCGCTCGGTGATATCCAGTGCCGTGAACGTGATCCCGCCGGACATATGGGCCGGGTCAAGAGGGGTCAGATTCAGGAGAATATCGATGATCCCCCCGTCCTTTTTCCTCCATCGCGTCTCGACCGAACCGGTCCCGCACCGTTGTACCTGGTTGTATACCTGTTCACCAACCATATTGAAGTCTTCCTGGGAGGGATAAAGCACCCGCACTGATTTTCCGACCAGTTCGGAAGGGGAATACCCGGTCATCTGGCAGAAGCGGTCGTTTACTTCTAAAAAGACGCGGCCGGACACCACCCCGATACCCACCGGGGAAGCCATAAAGATGCTCCGCAACCACGCCTCGCTTTTTCGTATCCGCACTTCGTCCCGTTTCTTGTTAGAGATATCTTCCAGAAGGACGGATACCCCTTTTGTACCCTCGTCGGATACCGTTGGAGTAATCCTGCAGAAGAAGAATTTTTCCCGTACGGGGCGGGAGAGCTCCCCGTGCCATTCCTCTCCATTCAGCCCCTTCCGGAAACGGTCAAGGAGTTCGGGAAAGATATCTTCGAAAACGATCGGGAATGACGTGAACTCGATATTTTTTCCGAACAGGTCTTTTGCCGGTGCGCCAAGGAAGGCGAGAAGCGGATCGTTTGCATAAATAACCCGCTGACTGGAATTGAGCTGCATGACCAGCTCCGAAGAGAGGGAAAGGAACGAAGAAACGGGCAGCCGCTTCGTCAGCTTGTACATCTTTGCCATCCCGAAACGGCGCATCTCGACCTGGCCCGAGAGGAGCAGGTTCTCAAGGTACCGCCCCGCAGTGTTCCGGTTGACTTTCACGGACCTGACAAGATCCGTGATGCTGAGTCCTTCCGGATGCTTTTCCAGCACCTCCTTTATCCGTGCGGTTATATCCCTGCTCAGCACCATCGATAACTACCTCTCAGATTGCAGGGATATAATGTTTCCAATACCCTGACCGGTATTCCGGCAACCGGGAAAAAAAGCCGTTTCAGAGGATTGTGCCGGCCTTCCCCTGCAGGAGATCCCGGTCAGCCCCTGACCCGCACTCCCTCTTCCACAATCTCGAACAGGAACGACGCACCTTCCGGGCGGGAGCGGTGCTTGACGAGCCTTGCCCTGCGGACGCCCGTTATGTCGGTCTTTTCAAGCCGGACAATTACTTTTGAGAGATGTTCAAGGGCGACGCCACCGAGACCATAGAAGGTGTTCTTTGAGGTATCCATGTAGACCTGGTTGGTGATGATGACCGGGATCTCGTAGCGTTTGCAGTACCCGAGCAGGTGGATCATCTGTTTGGTGAGCGCCTGCAGGGCATCCCGGCCTTTCTCGAGATCGGTACGGTAGAGGGCAGTTGCCGAGTCCATCACAAGAAGGCCCGGCTTGTGGGCCTTGAGCACTTTTTCCGCTTCAGCGATCATGGTGCCCTGGTGCTCGAAGTCGAGTGGTTCGAAGAGGAAGAGGTTTTCGGCAAATCTCTCCGTGTCCTCTCCGGCGATCTGGCGGAAGCGCTCGATGGAGAACCCCTCGGAATCGATATAGACCACGGGATGGCCGGCCCGGAGGCAGGAGACCGCCGCGATCATGGCGAGCGTGCTCTTGCCGCTCGCGGGTTCGCCGTAGATCTGGGTGATGGTCCTCGTTTCGAGCCCGCCGCCGACGAGATCGTCGAGCGCCGATAGCCCGCTCGTCATACGATCGGTCTTCATAGGTCACCGGACCCNNNNATCTCCACAGGAATCTCCTCAACCGTACGATCAGCAATAAAGCGGTGGACCGCCGGGATGCAGCGGATCCCGAGCGAGCCGAGCTCAAGGGCCATGATTTCGGCAAGGTTTGCACTCGTTTCCGGGAGGCTGAGTACCCGGATCAGGAATCCCGGCCGGCCTTTCTTCATGATGACCGGGACAGCGGAAGCATCCCGGGCGCCGGCCTCCATGAACCGGGCAAGCGCATGGGCGATCACCTCCCCGCTGACATCGTCTACATTGGTCTCCAGCAGGTCTACGGTATCCTGCTTTGAGTCATCGCCCGTTCCGGTCGTCCCGACGAGCATCGCCCGCAGGACATTCGGGGCATAACGGGGATCCCGGCTGCCGGCACCATACCCGGTTGCCTGAATGGTATACCCGCCGATCGCACCGGGGTCCAGCGTGGAGAACTCCGCAAGGAGTGCGGCACCGGTCGGCGTGCAGAGCTCGCCGGCATGGTCACCGGGCATGGCTACAAGGGACGTCCCCTTCAGGATCGCCGCAGTGGCCGGGGCGGGGATGGGAAATACACCATGAGAGCCGGTGGCAGTGCCGTACCCGAGCGTGATCGGGAGTACTTTCACTCCGTCCACGGCAAGCGCATGCAGGGCGGTACAGGCCCCGACAATATCCGCGATCGCATCGTCCGCCCCCACTTCGTGGAAATGGACGTGGGCACCGTGGACCTCCTCTTCTGCAGCATGGAGCCGCCCAAAGACCCGGCGGGCCATTGCAAGCGCCGGAGCCGGCATATGGGGAACGGCCAGGTCAAGACGCTCCATCACCTCTTCAAGGGTCCGGTGAGCCGGTGTTGCTTTCGTATCCACCCTGGTGGCACGGATCCCTGCCCGGGTGACGGTCGTGACCAGGGGCTCTGCTGCCACGGCTGCCATCGCCCGCGTGACTGCCTGCCGGTCTGCCCCGCAGTCCAGCAGGGCGCCTGTGATCATGTCGCCCGCNNGCACCGTGGAAGGGATCGAAAATGAGGAGCCGCATTATCAGTACCTATAAATCCCTGCGTATATGACCTTTAAGGTAATGCCTGAAGTGCAATTGAGGGTGGATTCCGCTTACCCCGGCGATCAGGGTGGCGGAAAGGCCCGGCTGGATCCCGAGACGATGCTTGCGCTCAAGATCTCGCCCGGTGACCTGGTCGCGATCGAGGGGAAACGCCGGACCGTGGCCAAGGTCTGGCGGGCCCTTGTCGAGGACTGGAACCAGCGGAAGATACGGATTGACAATTTTACCCGGCAGAATGCCGGTGTCAGCATCGGCGATAATGTCAAGGTTGTCAAAATTGTTGATGAGATTGAAGCAAAGAGGGTGGTCCTGGCACCCCCGGAAGACCTGCCCAAGAAGATCCCGATCGCGAACAATCCCCATGTCGTGAACAGCCTGATCGATTTCCCGGTAGCCAAGAACGATACCATCCCGATCATGCTCGGCCTGCCGTTCATCCAGCCGCAGATCGTCGGGTTCAAGATCGTGGAAGTCGAGCCCGAGGAAGCGGTGATCATCACCAAGAACACCTCGATTGAGTTCTCCGACAAGCCCGCGGCGGGGTTCGAGGGGATAAAGCGGTTCAGCTACGAGGATATCGGCGGCCTCAAGGACGAGCTCCAGCGCCTCCGCGAGACGATCGAGCTCCCGCTCCGGCACCCGGAACTGTTCCAGAAGCTTGGGATCGAACCGCCCAAGGGAGTCCTCCTCTACGGCCCGCCGGGGACCGGCAAGACCCTGATCGCAAAAGCCGTGGCAAGCGAGAGCGGGGCGCACTTCATCCACATTGCCGGGCCGGAAGTGATCTCCAAATACTACGGTGAGAGCGAGCAGAAACTCCGGGATATCTTCGATGAGGCCCGGGAGAATGCGCCATCGATCATTTTCATCGACGAACTGGACTCGATCGCACCCAGGCGCGAGGACGTGACGGGAGAGGTCGAGCGCCGGGTCGTTGCCCAGCTCCTCACCATGATGGACGGGCTCGAGGAACGGGGGCAGGTCGTCGTGATCGGCGCCACGAACCGGGTCGATGCTATCGATGCTGCCCTCCGCCGCCCCGGCCGCTTCGACCGGGAGATCGAGATCGGGGTCCCGAGCGAGCCGGACCGGATCGAGATCATGAAGATCCACACGCGGGGGATGCCGCTCTCAGAAGATGTCAATCTCGACACCCTTGGCCAGCAGACCCACGGGTTCGTGGGTGCCGACCTTGCCGCCCTTGCCCGGGAGGCTGCAATCCGTGCCCTCCGCCGCTACCTGCCGGACCTCGATCTCGATGCAGAGGAGATCCCGCAGGATGTGCTGGACATGCTCAAGGTGTACGCAAGCGATTTCCGGAGCGCCCAGCGCGACGTGGGCCCGAGCGCCATGCGGGAAGTGATGCTCGAGGTCTCGCACGTCAAGTGGCAGAACGTGGGTGGCCTCGATGCAGCGAAGATCGAGGTCCGCGAGGCGATCGAGCTCCCCTTAAAAGACCGGCAGCGGATTGATGATCTCGGGATCGAGCCGCCCCGCGGTATCCTCCTGTACGGCCCTCCCGGTACGGGAAAGACCCTGATCGCAAAGGCCGTGGCAAGCGAGAGCGGGGCAAACTTCATACCCGTCCGCGGCCCCCAGCTCCTCTCCAAGTGGGT
>PMKW01000194.1:0-2463 GCA_003157895.1 Methanoregula sp.
CGCCCACGTGCCGAACTGCACTTCCTGTGCTGCCTTCCGCATCTTCTCCGAGAAATCCGAAGGCGTCATGCCGGTATAGCCGCCTTTCAGGTCGCACTCGGACCGGGCAAGTTCCATGAATACTACGGAATCCGTATCTTTCGCAGCCTGGAAGATGCCCTGCGCCACGGTAGCGATCCGGACATTCGCTGCCATGACGATAGCATTGTGGCCGGCAATCCCTTTCAGGATAGCCGAGCCGGAGATCGGACCATATGTTTTCTCTTTCATTCCATCATCACTCGCTCGTCTTGAGTATATTCACCCTTCACGCATAAATTTTTTAATTAAGGCGATCTCATTTTTACCACCAATATAGATAGGAGTGACCTGATCGATTGCTTCCGGTTGCATCTCAAGAATGTCACTTTTTCCATTACTCGCCGCACCGCCGGCTTCGTGGATGATCTTTCCCATGGGGTTCGCTTCATAGAGCAGGCGCAGTTTTCCCTTTTCCTTTCCTTTGATCCCGGGGTACGTGAATACGCCCCCCTTGTGGAGGATCTGGTGCACATCGGCAACAAAACAGCCGCTGAAACGGAGTTTGTACCCCGACTGTTCGAGGTGCGCTATCCAGCGTGCATGGGCCGGGAGGTAGTCCTTTCTCAATGCACCGGGAGCATAGATCTTCCCCTCCGGGATCCGGAGATCCCGGTGCCGCAGGACGAATTCACCCTCATCATCCAGAACGAATTCATGGACACCCTTACCGGTGGTATACGTCAGGGTTGTCAGGGGCCCGTACAGGATATAGAGTGCGGCAACAAGGTGCGAGCCCTTGTCAAGGATATGACCCGGATAAATACCGATGATAGTCCCGATACACAGGTTCACATCGATGAGGGAGGAGCCGTCCAGTGGATCGCATACAACGCCGAAATTGTTCTTCGGATTCTCTATCCCGATGACCTGTTCCTGCTCCTCAGTTGCAACAGAGCGGGCAAGTCGCGACTTCTTAAGACCTTCAATAAACACGCTGTCGGCGAACTTGTCAAGAGGCATCTGCTCTTCCCCATATACGTTCCGGGTCTTTTCACCGGCAGGTGGATTTCCGGATGTACCAAGGAATCCTTTTTTCACAACCAGCGCCTGTTTCCCCAGAAATAGGATCAATTCGGCCAGATTTTTGTCTGTCCCTTCATTAACAAGGAAATCCGCAAGTCTCATGTCGTTCCCCCATCTTCTGCTCTCCAAGTGCAGGTACCCGTCAGATATCCGGCCGGATACCCGGAGGTGAGTAGTCGTTTGTTGGCGATGTTTATCAGGATTATTATCTTTCCGGGTCGCGGATTTCTTGCAGGTTCAGGCTCAGCTGTTCCTGAACACCAGTTTTCCGTCTTTCTCGTCCACCACAATCTCCTTGTCCTTGTTCACGTTTCCTTCCAGCATCATCTTTGACAATACATTGAGCAGATTCTTCTGGATCACCCTTTTGATCGGCCGTGCACCGAATTGCGGGTCAAAGCCCAGGGTGGCGATGAGCTGGATGGCTTTCTTTGTTGTCTTAAGCCGGATATCGCTCTTCCCGAGCATTTTCTGTACGTTCTCCAGCTGAAGCCCGACAACTTTCTGGATTTCATCCCGGGTAAGCGGCCGGAACATGATGATCTCGTCAATCCGGTTGAGGAACTCGGGACGGATGGTCTTCTTGAGCAGTTCGAACACCTCTTCCTTGGTGCGGTCGAATACTTCGTCCCGGTTTTTGTCGGTGACATGCTCCAGGTTCTCCTGGATGATGTGGGACCCGATGTTCGAGGTCATGATAATGATGGTATTCTTGAAATCCACCGTTCGGCCCTTGTTGTCGGTCAGGCGGCCGTCGTCCAGGACCTGCAGCAGGATGTTGAACACGTCCGGATGGGCTTTCTCAATCTCGTCCAGCAATACCACGGAATAGGGCTTTCGCCGGACCGCTTCGGTCAGCTGCCCGCTCTCTTCGTAGCCCACGTAGCCCGGGGGCGCCCCGACCAGCCGGGAGACGGTATGTCGTTCCTGGTATTCCGACATATCGATCCGCACCATGCTGTTCTCGTTGTTGAACAGGAATTCCGCCAGGGCTTTTGCCAGCTCAGTCTTTCCTACACCGGTCGTGCCGAGGAAGATGAACGACCCGATCGGGCGTTTGGTGTCCTGCAGCCCGGCACGGCTCCGGCGGATCGCATTGGAAACTGCTTCGATGGCCTCATCCTGGCCTACGACCCGCTTGTGCAGTTCATCTTCAAGGCTGAGCAGTTTCTGTTTCTCGCTCTGCAGCATCCGGCTCACAGGGATACCGGTCCAGCGCGAGACCACTTCGGCAATCTCCTCGGCATCCACCTCCTCGTTCACCATCGCGGAATCCTTCTGCAGCACGGTCAGTTTTCCTTTGAATGCCTCGATGGTCTTTTCGGCCTCCGGGATACGGCCATAGCGGATCTCTGCAAC
>PMKW01000194.1:2504-10119 GCA_003157895.1 Methanoregula sp.
CTGGTTCGCGATCTCCTCGTTCAGACCCTTCAGTTTTCCCTGGTCCTTTTCCCGCTTGATGGCTTCCCGCTCAATCTCCAGCTGTCGGATTTTCCGCTCGATAATCTCCAGTTCTTCCGGTTTCGAGTTTATCTCGAGCCTGAGCTTCGAGGCAGCCTCATCGATCAGGTCGATCGCCTTGTCAGGGAGGAACCGGTCGGAGATATAGCGCTGGGAGAGTTCAACAGCGGCAATGATCGCTTCGTCCTTGATCCGTACATGGTGGTGGGTTTCGTACTTCTCCTTGATTCCCCGGAGGATGGAAATGGCATCCAGCGTGTCCGGTTCATTGACCATGACCGGCTGGAACCGCCGCTCGAGCGCCTTGTCCTTCTCGAAATATTTCTGGTATTCCTTCAGGGTTGTTGCGCCGATGACATGCAGTTCTCCCCGGGAGAGTGCGGGCTTGAGAATATTGGCGGCGTCCATCGCCCCCTCGCTTGCGCCGGCCCCGACCAGGGTATGGATCTCATCGATGAACAGGACAATTTCCCCCTCGGAGCCAATCACTTCCTTGATCACACTTTTTAACCGCTCCTCGAATTCCCCCTTAAACTTGGCCCCGGCAATTAGGGCTCCCATATCGAGGGAAAAGATCTGCTTGGTCTTCAGATTTTCCGGGACGTCCCCGTCAATGATCCGGTGGGCGAGTCCTTCGGCAATAGCCGTCTTTCCCACGCCAGGCTCCCCGATCAGGATCGGATTGTTTTTCGTTCTCCGGGAAAGGATCTGCAGCACCCTTCGGATCTCCTCGTCGCGGCCGATCACCGGATCGAGTTTCCCTGTGCGGGCAAGATCATTCAGGTTCCGGGCATATTTTTCAAGGGCATTGTAGGTTTCTTCTGCATTCTGGTTGTTCACGGTCGCACCTTTCCTTAACTGGGTAATGGCGGTCTTCAGGTCTTTTTCCGTAACCCCGTGCTCTTTCAGCAGCCGCGAGGTCTTATCGTTCACTGAAAGGATTCCCAGGAGCAGGTTCTCCAGGGAGACAAATTCATCATGGGATTCCTGAGAAAGCGCGACGGCTTTCTGCAGGGCTTTTGTGGCATCACCGGAGAGGTACTGTTCCCCACCGCCGCTGACAACGGGCAAAGCATCGATAATCCGGTCGAGTTCAGGAAGGAAAACATCGAGGTTCACGTTCACTTTCTTCAGGAGGTATGGGATGACATTCTCGTCAGCCATCAGCATCCCTTTCAGGAGATGGGAAGTCTCGATGGCCTGGTTCTGTTTTGCCATTGCAAGTTCCGTTGCTTTCGCTACGGCTTCCTGCGATTTGACGGTGAAATTGTTGAAATTCATGGTGCTGGTTGTCCCCCAATGTGATTTACCATAAGTTAGTATAAATCAATATATAAAATGTTGGTTTGTTCCATACAAAAATTGCCCTCTGATATAGAGAAATCTCTTGAAAAAAGTTTCTCTGAAAAGAGGAAAGAGGATCAGAGCGCCGGATTCTTTTTAATAAAAGTCTCAAGCACCTGCCGGAGTTCATCCGTGCGATTCTGAATAGAATCGAAAGATTTTCTCTGCCAGTAGACAAGATCCCTGAGTTCATCGGCACTCCTGGATATCTTGTCATCGATAATGAATTTTCCTTTCAGGTAATCAATCTGGTTGACAAGGTTTACTGCCTGGTACAGGATATCGCGTTTACCTTTTCCGTACAGGAGGTCCCAGGACTTCTGCTCGTACCGCTCAAAATCCGCACCATCAAGTGATCCTTTCATCGTATCAAGCACTGTATCGAAATGCTGTTGGGTAATTTTTATAGAACTCTCCGGGATTTTATCTTCTTTGCCAGAATCCTCGTTTCGGGTCAGTTCGTCAATGATAAGCCCCTTTACCTCACGCACGAGCGCTTCAAGATCGGCCCCCACAAAGAAGCGGGTCTTCTTTACCAAATTATCAATCTGTATATCCGGGTCGAGAAATCCCTTCAGATCCTCGAGATAGACAGTAAGGATTGCTTTTCTTGCAGCTTCATCGGGAGGGGGAATATACAGATGTTTCTCGAGCCGCCCAGGGCGGAGGAGGGCCGGATCAAGCAAATCGGGGCGATTCGTTGCACCAATAACAAATACCTCTTTTAATTCTTCAATACCATCCAGTTCGGTCAGGAACTGACTCATAACACTTTCAGTGACATGCGTAGAATCGCTGATCGATCCTCTCATCGGTAACAGGGCATCTATTTCATCAAAGAAAAGAATACATGGTGCAGATTGACGAGCTTTCCGGAACGCTTCCCGAACATGTTTTTCGGAATCACCAACCCCCTTTGAAAGCAGTTCCGGCCCTTTTATCGAGATAAAATTAAGCTGGCGCTTGCTCGCAATACCTTTAACCAGTAATGTTTTTCCAGTACCAGGAGGGCCGAAAAGCAAGATACCTTTGGGAGGCTTGTAATGTAATTTTTCAAAAATTTTAGGAAACCTCATTCTTCCTTCAATATTCTGGATAAGTACTTCCTTTATCTCATCAAGACCCCCGATATTTTTCCAAAGGACCTCAGGAATTTCGATAAGTACTTCCCGCAAGGCACTGGGCTGGACAACTTTTCGTGCGGCATCAAAGTCACTTTTCGTAAGCTTCAACTGGTCGATAACCTCGTCCGGGATTTCCTTGTTAATATCAATGAGAGGAATAATCTTCCGGATTGCATTCATTGCCGCTTCTTTTACCAGAAGCGCGATATCCGCTCCAACAAAGCCGAATGTTGTCTCAGCAAAATATTCCAGGTCGATGTCATCATCTAGGGGGACACCCCGGGTATGAATCTGAAAGATTTCAAGGCGACCTTTTTTATCGGGTATACTAATTTCAATCTCACGATCGAACCTGCCTCCACGACGTAATGCCGGGTCAATGGAATTTGGAAGATTCGTTGCTGCAATAACAATAACCTGACCACGCCTGGTCAAGCCATCCATAAGTGCAAGAAGTTGTGCGACAATACGACGCTCAACCTCTCCGTGCACTTCTTCACGTTTTGGAGCGACCGCATCAATTTCATCAATGAAGATGATAGATGGTGCATATTCTTCAGCATCATGAAATTTATCTCGTAATGCTTTCTCACTATCCCCATAAAATTTACTTACGATCTCAGGTCCTGAAATAGAGATGAAATGCGCATCAACTTCATCTGCAACCGCTTTTGCAATTAAGGTCTTGCCCGTTCCAGGGGGCCCGTAAAATAATACCCCTTTTGGTGGTTGAATCCCCAATTTCTCAAAAATTTCCGGATGACGTAATGGAAGTTCGATCATCTCGCGGACGAGCTGAAGTTCTCGGCCAAGACCGCCAATATCCTCATAATGGACATCGGTAGCTTCCTGCTTTCTTTCTTCAGAGTGATATGGTTCTTCCTTGAGCTCGATCTCAGTTTCATCTGTAACAATGACAATACCTTTTGGATCGACTTTTGCAACTACCAGAATTATTGAATTGCCAATAACATCTATCCGGATTGTTTGACCTTCGATTACCGCGTGACCTCGGAGGTGACGGGAGAGATACTGTTCGCCACCAACAAGGTGTATGTGATGCGTCGGTTGAAGGACAATTTTCTTTGCGTAATCTGCTTCCGATTTGTGGATTTGTACCTTCTCATCAATCCCGGTTCCCACATTACCACGGATGTTACCATCAATACGCAGAATTCTGGAACCGGTGTCCTGCGCAAATCCCGGCCAGATGATCGCGGCTGCTCTCTTCTTTCCCATGATCTCTATAATATCGCCAGAGACAAGACCAAGGTCTTTCATTACCTCAATGCTCAAGCGCGCGATGCCTTTTCCTGCGTCGTCATGCGATGCTTCCTTCACGGTTACATCAAGCAATTCATTATCGTTCATCTGAGACCTTTGCCGATTTATCTTATGATTGGATTAAAGAATTATAAAATCACAAGTCGTGACAATGTAATTTACTCAAATTAGTTTTCTTTATTCCAACTCAACTTTACTTGTATACAGAACAAGCCAGATTTAGTCCAGAATTGGAAAAACAAGCCTTTATCTGGTCTTTGCGGCAACGGGTATGGTATGAGTATTGTCGCAGATGCCAAGCAGGGTATCATTACTGAAGAGATGAAATTAGTTGCAGCGCAGGAAGGAGTCACGGAAGATTTCGTCCGGCGCGGGGTTGCCGGCGGGCATATCGTGATCCCGGTCTCCCCTTACCGTAAAGTGAAAATCTGCGGCATCGGCGAAGGCCTCCGGACCAAGGTGAATGCATCCATCGGTACTTCTACGGATATCGTGGATATCCCGCAGGAGATCGAGAAGGCAAAGCGGGCAGAACTTGCCGGTGCCGATACCCTGATGGAGTTGTCAACGGGCGGTGATTTCGTCGAGATCAGGAAACAGATAATAGCAAATACAAGCCTTTCCGTTGGCTGCGTTCCCCTGTACCAGGCCTTCATTGAAGCTGCGATCAAGGATGGCGCAGTCGTCAACATGAAGGAGGACGACCTCTTCCGTATCACGGCCGAACAGGCCAAACTCGGCACCAACTTCATGGCAATCCACACCGGCATCAACTGGGAGACCGTCAAGCGCCTGAAAAACCAGGGCCGTCACGCCGGGCTCGTCTCCCGGGGCGGTGCCTTCATGACTGCATGGATGCTCCACAACGAGAAGGAGAACCCTCTCTATTCTGAGTTCGATTACCTCCTTGAGATCATGAAGGAACACGAGGTTACGCTCTCGATGGGTAACGGTATGCGCGCCGGCGCCATCCATGACGCAACCGACAGGGCCGGTATTCAGGAGCTCCTCATCAACGCGGAGCTTGCCGACAAGGCGCACAATGAGAACGTACAGGTCATTGTCGAAGGTCCCGGCCACGTGCCGATCGACGAGATCGCGACCAATGTCCAGCTCATGAAACGGGTCACGAACAACAAGCCATTCTACATGCTCGGCCCCATTGTCACTGACATTGCACCAGGCTATGATGACCGGGTCGCGGCAATCGGCGCAGCCATCTCATCGTCCCTTGGCGCGGACTTCATCTGCTATGTCACTCCTGCAGAACACCTTGCCCTCCCGACACCGGAGGAAGTCTACGAAGGGGTCATGAGTTCCCGTATTGCTGCCCATGTCGGAGATATGATCAAGCTGAAGAAGACCCGTGACCTCGACCTCGAGATGGGCCATGCCCGCCGCGACCTCGACTGGACCCGCCAGTTCGCTGTCGCCATGAACCCTACCCGGGCCCAGGCCATCCGGAACGAACGGATGCCTGCTGATACCGACGGATGTACGATGTGCGGTGACTATTGTGCGATCAAGATCGTTAACCGCCATTTTAAATTCTGATCAATACCTTTTTTCATAGTCATGTGCGTTCCTATCACCAGCATTATAGGATTACAGGCTTAATTGTGGAAGAGCGATACAATGTAAAGAATCAATCTCATCCTTATGGTACGATAATATTCAACGTGGTGATCAGCTATTCAGGTGAACTTTGGGGGTTTCGTCTCCCTCTCGACAATTGACTGGCGGGGAAGGGCGGTCTGTACTGTTTTTTTCCGGGGCTGCCCGATATGCTGTTCTTACTGTCAGAACGAAGGCATTCTCAATGGGGAAGATTACCGAGATACTGATGAGGTGAAGGAGATGATCCAGTCCTCATCACCATTCATCAGTGGCGTTGTATTCTCTGGAGGCGAACCTACCATGCAGCGGGATGCACTTGTCGAGCTTACCAGTTTTTCGAAAAAAATCGGCCTTGTTGTCGGTATCCAGACTAATGGGATGTTTCCTGAAACTCTGAACCAGCTGATTGAAGAACGGCTGGTGGATAAAGTTGCTCTCGACTTCAAATCGCGCTTCGAAGGATATTCCAGCGGTACAAACAAGACATTCAATTTTAAAAATTATGAGAGAAATGCCCGGAAATCCTTTACC
The DNA here is from genome assembly GCA_003157895.1 of Methanoregula sp. Lineage (GTDB taxonomy): Archaea > Halobacteriota > Methanomicrobia > Methanomicrobiales > Methanospirillaceae > Methanoregula. The sequence continues at coordinate 8,465 of PMKW01000194.1, forward strand.
CTCTGTCGGAGTGCATACGCAAAGGATATCCTTGGCGAATTTGAAGTAGTAATTACGATTTTTTATGAGAATGAAGAATACATTCAGGAAATTTCAAAAATGATTGGGAATATACCCCTTGTACTCCAGCAGGGTGAGCATAAGATTTTACGGCTTGCTGAAATGCCCTCTAATATGACGGAAGGCGAGTACTGGGTTAAAAAGCGCCGGATGCAGGAAGATTATCATCCGCTGACTCTGGACGAAATCAAACAAATTGCTGACAAGCTGGGACGAAAAGTGCGGATACGGACCCGTGAGGTGGGAGAAATTCAATACTATACGAGGGGTTACTCATGAAGGTGATAGGTATCGTCGGGCTTCCCGCAAGCGGCAAAAGTGAGTTCTCGAAGATTGCGACTGGGATGGACATACCCGTCATCGTCATGGGTGACATGATCCGGAGAGCGGTGAGCAAAGCGGGCCTCGAGCCGAATGACACCAATTTCGGGGCAACGGCGAACCGTTTGCGGACGGAAGGGGGCATGGATGCGATTGCCCGGCTCTGTATCCCGGAGATCCAGAAGCAGTCCGCGCCCATTGTCCTGATCGATGGCATTCGCGGCGATGCGGAAGTTGCGTTGCTCCGGCACCATTTTTCCCGGTTTACTCTTATCAGCATAGACTCGTCGTTCGAAAAACGACTGGCCCGGATTACCGTCCGCGCCCGATCCGATGATTTCACCTCCTCCGATAACCTCAGGAACCGGGATGAACGCGAGCAGAAATGGGGCCTTTTAAACGCTTTGAAAAGTGCCGATCTGCATATCAGCAACGAGGGCTCGCTTCAGGAATTTTCGCAGGCAGTCCACGCACTTCTCGAGCAGATAGGACGTGATCCATGAGCCTCAGACCGTTCTTCTCCTCATCCGCTAAGGTCTGGGAAGATATCGCATGGGTGTATGAGATTGAGAATGCCGGGTATGCCGGATGGGAAATCGTTGCAGACGGTAACTACCGGCTTGACAATCCGGCATGTTTTAAGAAGATTAGGGAGGTGATAGCCAGTACAAAACTCGGGGTTACGGTCCATGCACCCTACGGTGACCTGAANNCTTGCCACTCTTAACGACCCGATCTGGCATGAATCGATCCGGCAGATCTGCATCTGCATTGAACATGCGTCGGCACTCACCGACCGGGTCACCATCCACCCGGGCTACCTCTCTCCCGTGGGAAAACTTCTGCCCCAGAAAGTCTGGACCCTCCAGAAAGATGCCCTCCGGCAGATCGGGAAATGTGCCGTTGAACATTCGGTACTTGCCTGTCTTGAAAACATGATAAGCATAAAAGAGTTCCTCTGCCGCCAGCCTGAGGAACTGATCGGCATGACGGAAGGTATCGAGGGGATCGGTATGACCTTTGACTTCGGCCATGCAAATACCATCGGTATGGTGAACGACTTCCTCCCGTACGTTCACCGGGCAAATCACATTCATATCCATGACAATCATGGAATGTCCGACGAACACCTGCCCCTCGGAGCCGGCTCCATCAACTGGGATAAGGTGGGAAAAACCATCACAGCGAATTATTCCGGTGTTGTGGTTATTGAAGGCCGGTCGGCAGAAGAGGCAAAAACAAGTCTCGCAGTATTCCGGAGATGTTTTGTATGA
>PMKW01000158.1 GCA_003157895.1 Methanoregula sp.
TCACCCATCACGAACCTGATCTCCTTTGCCGTCTTCAACCTCGCATTTTCCTTCCTCTTAACCTGCCTTGCCCTGATCGTCCTGACCCGTGACAGTGAAAAGCAGTTGCCGGGCCAGAAGATACTCCCGTGGCTCGGGGTCATGATCTGCCTGTATCTCCTCTACTCGACTTCCTTCTTCGATAAGGCAGTAGGCACGATCATAATCCTCGCCGGCGTCCTGATATACGTCTTTTTCTCCCCAAAACAGGATATTTATCACTTAAAAGAACTGTTTGTTTCAGAACAGGCCATCTTTGTACGGGCCATGGCAAAAAGAGAGCGTTTCCTCGGAAATTTCATGCTCCTTCTCTACCGCTCGTACATGAAGATAAAGCAGAAGTTATTTCCGGGCCGGGATTTCCCAGGATAAAAAAATTGGGATCGTCCCTTTTCGAATAATAACCTTGTCCTGTTATAACGATGGAAAAACCGGATAATAAAATGTTCCCGAACCTCAGGGGAAAAAGTTCATTTTTTATCCGTTACAGAAATTTTTTTTCTGTAATCCGGATCCATCTCTCTTAGCCTGAACACAATACATATGTCCCGGGAGAAACCAGATCGAGAAAGAATAACAATGATTCACCGGGTAAAAGCATGAAGAAAAACGTCACAACTGCAGATATTACGAAATTCAAAGCATCCTTTGATGATGATCCCAAGAATCTTCTTGCCCTGAATGCCGTGACCCAGAACGGTATCGCCGATGTGGCGCTCAGCCGGAAAGAAGTTGACCGGATTAATTTCACGTTCAGTAATGTGATCGATTCACCGAAAGCTGCGAACCAGGAGAANNTTCGAACTCTCCGAGATCTACCAGATGTTCTGGGATAAACTCGAGAAAGCGAATTATTTCCTCGAGAATATTATCGGGACAAGGAATGAACCCCTTGACAGCCGGATAGTTTTCGCTCTCCTCGCCGATCCGCTCCCTGACGGCGGGCAATGGAATATGTTCGTGAATCTGGTGGAGAAATACGGGGTTGTGCCGAAGTCCCTGATGCCGGAGACCATCAGCAGCAGAAACTCGGATGCCATGAACACCCTTCTTGTCTCGAAACTGAGGGAATATGCGAAGGGACTTCGGGATATGCATGACAGCGGTTCTTCTGAAGAGGAACTCCGAACGGCAAAATATGCGTTCCTCGAAGAGTTCTACCGGATGCTGGCTATTCACCTGGGAAAACCTACGGAGGACTTTTACTGGGAGTGGCGGGACAAGGACAAGGTATTCCACCGGGAGGGTACTATGACACCCTGCGGCTTCTATAAGAAGTATATAGGCCTTGACCTGGACGATATGGGCAGCCTGATCAACGCCCCCATGAAGGACAAACCCTATAAAAAAATCTACACGGTGCAGTATCTGGGTAATGTTATTGGCGGGCGTCCGGTGACGTACCTGAATGTTGACATGAAGACCCTGAAGCGGGCTGCCGTCGAGATGATCAAGGACAACCACGCGGTCTGGTTCGGCTGTGATGTCGGCCGTATGCTGCAGACGGAGAAGGGTGCCATGGACCTGAACATCTATGATTACGATACCGTCTACGGCACCGGTTTTACGCTGGACAAGGCCGGAAGGCTGGAATACCGGGACAGCGAGATGACCCATGCGATGCTGCTGACCGGAGTAGATCTGGATGAAAAAGGCAAACCGAGAAAATGGCGGGTGGAGAACAGCTGGGGGACCAGAATCGGGGAGAAAGGGTACATGTACATGAAGGATGAGTGGTTCGACGAGTACCTGTTCGAGATCATCGTCAGGAAAAAATACCTCTCTAAAAAGCTCCTGGAGGTTCTCAGCACCGAACCCGTTGTTCTTCCCCCGTGGGATCCTTTTGGGACATTGGCAGGATAATTCCTGACTGCCTAATCTGATCCGGCCGCAATCCCCTCCATAACTATTCCCCCAAACCCGAACGCTCTCATGCTGCTCAACATCCTTTCCGGATGTTAAAACCCCAACCCCTTCCCCCCACTCCACCGATCCACCCCCATGCATTTCTGCACCAACTGCGGGACCCCGCTGCCGGAGAACAAAAACTTCCCCCCGGTGCAGGAAAACAGCGGCAGCCCCCGCCAAAAACCGCCCACATCCACGGCATCTCCGGAAACGTATTCCGGATCGGTACGGAAAAAACCCGCCTTCCCTGCTATCCCATACTATCCAACCGACGAAGAGATGAGGATTTCCCGACGTGAAAATGCGATTGCTCCCTCACGCCGGAGACNNGGAAAAACTCAAACGGGTTCTTTAATCTGCTCACGGTTCCCCCTCTTCCGCTCCCGGATCCCACAACTCCTCCGGCAGATCGTCCGGCAGCTCCTCTTCTTCAGCGCCGGCAAACGAATACCCGTCCGCAAGATTGTCCAGCTCGCTGATGAATGCATTGAGGCGGTGGACCGGTACCAGCGGAACGCCTTCGAACATACGGATCTCCTCTTCAATCAGGGTAACCATGACCGGCACGGCATCCTCCTGCGTGATCTCCTTATAGAACTG
>PMKW01000185.1 GCA_003157895.1 Methanoregula sp.
AAGAAATAATTCGTGGGTTTGCGGGGTTGCGACAGCCCCGTCAGGGGATGCACGAATATATCCAAGCTGCTCCAGCACATGCAGGGAATACCGGATACGATGAGAGGGTAAATCGAGCAACTCGGAAAGTTTCATGATGCCGATGGGCTGATGATCTGCAACAGCCTTTGCTACTTCGAGATGACGGCTCAGGAGTTCAATTTCATCTTTCATTTTCCTTATCATAATACACCTGCATCCTGCTGACAGGGAAACTACAATTCGTTTTCTTTCTTAAGTTCTTTCCCTTTTTCAGCGTTATCATCAAGCCACACTTTGGTCTCCCGGTATTTTTTAATACAATCCAAAGACAGAATAAGGGCAAGAGCCAGCATCCCGATAATAACCGGCACCGTGTAAGGGGAATGAATAATTAAAAAAACGGGTATGGACATTGCGACGAGTAATACAATTATATTGATCTCTACAGTGAGACGGTAAAATTTCCATTTGAACTGGGCTTTTGCATTCTCATCCATCACAGATACGTCAACTCCGGAATAAAAGTACTTGATGTTTCACGACAAATATCCCACCACATGGATCCGCTTTCAGAAGCGATCAGGATACGTGGCACTGACGCTTATGTTGTATATGCCAACTCCCGGGATGCAGATATGAGGTACCTGACCCATTTCACGACAAGTGATCCCTTTGTCTATTTCAGGAAACCTGGGGAAAAAGGGACTATCATTATCTCCCAGATGGAGATCGGGCGCGCGTCGCGCGAAGGGATATCCGCGGTCATGACCCGCGCAGAGGCCGGGCTTCCGGAAATTATAAAAAAAGAGAAAGACCCGTACCGGGCGACCGCACAGATGATCGCGGGACAGGTAGGAAAGAAAATACTGGTTCCCCCGAATTTTCCCATTGCACTGGCAAATGCCCTTGGGGAATTCTGTTCCGTGACGGTTGACAGGGGTACCGTCCTCTCGATGCGGGCGAAAAAGACCCGTTCCGAGATCAAATGCCTAAAAAACGTCCAGAAGGTAACGCAGACCGCAATGAGACATGCGGTCTTGATGATCAGGCACGCCACGGTGAAAAAAGGGATCCTGCATTTTGAGGGAAAACCCCTGACATCTGAACACATAAAATACACCATGCACTGCATGCTTCTGGAACACGGTTGCTGTGCGGAGGATACGATTGTCTCCTGCGGGGAGGATACTGCGATCCCCCACATGACCGGGACCGGCCCCCTCCGGGCAGATGAACCGATTATCATCGATCTCTTCCCGCTCCATGAAAAGTCGGGGTATTACGCAGACATGACCCGGACATTCGTCAAAGGTGAACCCTCATCGGAAATTTTGGAGATGTATACAACCCTCCGTGAGGCAAAACACCTTGCGGTTTCCCGGATTAAAAGCGGTGTTTCAGGAGCAGACCTGCATCAGATCGTTGTGGATTTTTTCAAAGAACGGGGATATGACAGCAACACAAGAGGATTCGTGCATAATCTCGGGCACGGGGTCGGGTTGCAGATCCATGAGCTGCCAACAGTCGGGCCCTCAGGAAAAACGCTCGAAACGGGTAATGTAATCACCATCGAACCGGGGTTGTACTATCCCGGTAGTGGCGGTGTCCGGCTGGAGGATATCGGGGCAGTTACAAAGAAGGGCTTTGACAATTTCACCGTATTTCCCGAGGATCTGGTCATATGAATGATGAAATCTTTGATAAATACCGGGAAGCCGGCCTCCTTGCAGCAAAGATCCTGCGAGACGGTGCAAAGGAGATCCGTATAGGTGCTTCCTATCTGGATATTATTGAATCAATAGAATCGCGGGTAACCGAGGATGGAGCTGCGCTTGCATTCCCCCTCAACCTGTCATTAAACGAGGATGCTGCCCATGATACCGCTTCCCCAGGGGACACCCGCATATTAACCAAAGGGGATGTTGCCAAACTGGATCTCGGAGTACAGGTGGACGGGTATATCGCGGATACTGCAACAACCGTTGACCTTGGTGTCAACTCCCTGCTTGTTGATGCTTCAAAACAGGCCCTTGAAGCAGCCATCGGTATTATCCGGCCCGGCGTAACTGCCGGGGATCTCGGCATGGCGGTCCAGACAACAATTGAGAACCGGGGATACCGGCCTATCGCCAACCTTACCGGACACGGGCTCGACAAGTACGTCCTTCACCGGTCACCCACCATCCCCAATATCGGAATAAAAGGGGGTATGGTTCTTGAAGAGGGGATGGTCTTTGCCATTGAACCATTCGCGACAACCGGCAGCGGGCATGTCATGGAAAAAACAAGGAAGGAGATTTACTCCCAGATCTCCCAAAAACCCGTCCGGATCCCTGCCGGCAGGGCAATTCTTGAACAGATCAGGGACCGCCACGGGCTCCCGTTTTCGCGGCGCTGGCTGAAGGAGAGAAAAATGGATCTCGCACTCCCTGCCCTTATCCGCTCGCAGGTACTCCATGTATACCCGGTTCTTTCTGACATTCCGGGGTCGCTTGTCTCACAGGCAGAGCATACCATTATTATAACGGCTGACGGGTGTATTGTTACAACCCGGTGAGATAGGCTTATTCAATTACAAGAAGAATAATTAAGGTTACTGCCATGACCGGAGATCCTGATGCCCTGCACATAATGGAAGTCGTTCTGACCGCAGAAATATTCAACCAGAACCCAAAGCTGGATATCAATGATCTGACCCCAGCATGCCGCGAAATTTTCAGTATCGCCCATGCAACAGACGCCAAAAGACCGGTGTATGTAAGTGACGGGTTGATCAAGCGCACCCTGGGTATATCCGATGCACATCAGAAGATGTCAGCAAACCCGTTCGTATCTTACGAGGAGTTCGGACAGCGTCTCCGTATCACCGCACTTGAGCCGGCAGCACAGTGGTTCCTCAAGCAGGGAGGGAAAACCATTATCGAGAGAAACCCAGCGCTCGCTTTTTATTTTGAGGGTGTTGATTCCCTAGGAATATCCTATGAAACCGTCCGGGCAGGAAATCCACTCTACGAGGATACCAAAGCATTCCTAGATATAAGGATTTCAAAACTGGTCGGTGAAGATGAGAAACTTCGCGGGGCTCTCGATCTTGTCATCGTTCTTGCCCCGGAAGAGGTCGAGCAGAGAATGGAAGACCTTGTCTGTACGCACGGACAACTCGCGGTCATCAGTAAGATCCAGAACGCGATTGTCCACCAGGAATTCCTCAAACATCACCGAATCTATGAAGTGGGAAAACTTCTTTTTGTCGGACCACCGGGAACAGGAAAGACTTCACTTGCCCTTGCCATGTCCCGGACCATGCATATGCCAATCCTCGAGGTCCGCCTTTCCATGATCACATCGCAGTATCTCGGTGAGACCTCCAAGAACATAGACCGTATCTTCGATCTGGCAAAGAAACTCTCACCGGCAATTCTCTTCATAGATGAATTTGATTTCGTTGCCAAAAGCCGGGTCGCTGACGATCACGGCGCGATGAAACGTGCTGTCAATTCCCTGTTAAAAAATATCGACAAGATGAATCTCGTCAAACATAGCGTTGTCCTGATAGGAGCAACGAACCATCCGCAACTGCTCGACGAAGCAGCATGGCGCAGGTTCGACGAGGTGGTAGAGTTTTCTCTCCCCGATGAGGATATGCGGAAAAACATCCTTAAGAAAGTGACAGAATCACTCCACTGTACCATCGATTACCAGCATCTTGCCGCCCAGACAGAAGGATTTTCAGGATCGGATATCCGTATGATGGTCAAGGAAGCTATCCTTTCCGCTCTCATGGACAAACGGGAGAGTATCGGTGCAGAAGATATCGAAAAAGGGATTCACATAGTGAAAAACAGGGAAGCAATTCGTCACCTGAACTGGTTATAACCATGAGAATTACCCTTCTCGGGACCGGCGACGCGATCGGTACGCCAAAAGTCGGGTGCACGTGTCCCCAGTGTGCCCATGCGAAAACAACTGGTGCAATGCGCCTCCGGACTTCTCTTCTTATTGAGAATGAAGGATTTCACCTGCTGGTAGATTCCACTCCTGATCTCCGCCAGCAGCTGCTGCGGTTCGAATCCCCGCATATCGACGCGGTAATCTGGACCCACGGGCATTACGATCACTTCATGGGATTCGGGGAATTTTACCGCGTCCAGCATATCCCGCCGGTTTTCGCCACTCCTCCAGTCATGAATTATTGCGCGGAGATCTTCAGGTTTCTCACTTTTGATAGACGGATCATCCAGCCATACGAACCATTCAGCATTTCCGGCATTACCATAACCCCGTTCATAGTCAAGCATCCCCCGGCGTATACTTGCGGTTTGCTCTTCGATACCGGGAAATCCCGGGTTGGGTTCACATCAGATACGAATATCGATATCCCCCAGAGGAGTCTTGACCTGCTGGGGAATCTTGATCTTCTCCTGCTGGATGCACTTGTTCCTTCAACTATAACAACCATCCACAAACATATGAATTATCTCGATGCATGCACGCTTGCAGACAGGCTTAAACCGAAAGATTTCCGTTGTGTCCATCAGAGCCACCTGCTTCCCTGGGATTTACCCCACCTCGGGATAGATGGCGATATCTTCGAATTCCCGTGATAGTAGCCGGACCCCCATCTATCGGGATAGTCCCGGCATACCGGGACGGGTGTTCGTCTCTACCCATACTTTAATAGTTTTCAGGTTCCCAAACATAGGTGCATGATTGTAAAAGTACTTGAGCTCGAAAAAGACAAGGCACGCCTCGTCATTCAGGGTGAGGGGCACACGTTCATGAATGCCCTCATAGAGGAGCTGTTACATGATCCTGATGTCGATGTTGCCAGATATATGATCGAATTCCAGTTTTCTGACCCGGAACTGTTTGTTACAACCAAAGGAAAGAAAAGCCCCATTCCCCTCATAAAAAAGGCCTGCAAGCGGATCTCCGGTCACTGCGACGAGCTCATCAAAGGTTTAAAAAAGCACTGATTCTTTTTTTATACTTTTTTCAGGCAGATGAAATGTACATTCTTCGGCAATTTTTTGTCTACCTGTACGGTATGATCCCATAACAATTATCTGGATAAAAAATATAAGCCGTAACTACTATGATTAGGAAAAAATCCCTTTTGCTCGTGGCCGTACTTCTCATAGCAGCCGTTTGCATCGCAGGTTGCACGATAAATTTAGGTACACCAGCTTCAACACAAGCCCCGACTCCTGTTCCGACAACTGTCCAAGCCATTCTCCCAACAATAACTGCTGAACCAACGACTGTACTGGTTACCACTACTGTCGTTACTACAGCGGTCACGACGGCCCCGGTCGAGAAAGAGGTCCTGCATGAAACAGGCATTCTCTCGACAAAATCCTACAATACCTATGACTTCAAGACACAGATGGGTTTCAAATTCCTCTATCCGAACGACAAATTCAAAATCACCATCAAGTCAGAAAAACCGGTCTTGGGATATGCCGTGAATACTGAGCAGGCAGGGCAGTTACAGGGATCACAACTGATTCCACGGTATCAGACTTATATTAAAGGTGTTGACTGGGGTCTGATTAAACCCGTCATGGTCATCGAAAAAGCCACCAACACCACCGCGGAGTTTACTCTCACGGATGTGGCGCCATTAACCTATGTGATTGATGGCAGATGGATGGGTTACGACAGCAATTATGACAATACACCGCCCTTTACCTATGAAATAACCATCGTGAAGACCGGCGGTCCGACACAACAAAACTTCGATTTCGCAGGTTTGCAGAGCGAGAAAACGCTGGTTTCCAGAACCAAATCACCCGAACCACTACCTGATTCTAATTAACTACTCCTTTTTCATTTTTAAAAGATGGATTTTCCCGGTATACTAATATATCATCCCTCACGGAGGTAATGAAAAAGAGTGCCCATATATCATTCAGAAGAAAAAATGAAAAATAAGAATTATTCTGTTGCCCGTTCGGTGAATACAATCGATCCAGATATACGGGAGATCTTGATCTTGACTTTCTGCCCGGGCTTTGCATTAGCTACATACATAATATAACGGCCCATTTTCACGACGCCATCACCACGCTTGGAAATGGACTGGATCTCAACATCCAAGACTGCACCTTCCTCAAGATTTTCTGATACCGGCTCGGTCCTGGCCTTGCGTTTTCTCACCGGGCGGTGGCTTCCACAGGCATCACACCGGAGAATCATGACCCGGTCGTCTTTCACCAGCCGCGTATCAGGCTTTCCGCACTCTGAACAGATGACATAATCCTCAACATAGCTCTTGATGATCATCTTGATGAGCGAGATCTCAAACTTCCCGTTGAAAATAGCCCGATTCCCATCGATTTTGCCGCTGGTTCCGAGCTCACCGAGAAGGAATTTCATAAGATGATCCTGGTCACGACGGACTTTACCGGCAATTTCAGCGAAATTTTCAAGGACCGTTGTCTTCCCTTCGACGTATGCTTTCGCCTCGGGAACTACAAAACGCTCCGAAGATTCTGTTATTTCAGTAATATTGGAGTATGCCTGTTTGAGGAGGTTTTCATAGGAGTCCGTCATAGTTGTATAATATAAAGGTTCGACATCTCCAAAAGGCTTTCCACGGGTCAAAGAGGTATATGTTTCATCCTTCCCTCTTCAATCAGCCGACAGATTATTTCCGGAAAATAAGATTGTTATTGAAGAAAATGGCAGGATTTTTTTACTATGTTCCGGTGGGAAAAAGTCAAGTGATGGAGGATCCGTTTTAAATTGCGGGGTTGTTTCACCAAGGGATATAGATGAAAAATAAATTCCCGGATGGATTTATTTTCTGAACCGTACGGGTGGTCTCCCGAATGGAGAAAGAGAGAAATTCCGAAGGAATCTACCTGCGGAACTGGGGCATCAGCCCGCGGACCTCTTTACCCACATCCTCGATAAGGTGTCCCTCGTCAGCTTTGGTTAGTGCAGTAAACACAGGACGGTTGACCATATTCTCGAGCATCCATTCCCGAGCAAACTTGCCGGACTGGATCTCTGCGAGAATTTCCTGCATCGCTTCATAGGCTTCCGGTCCGATAACGCGGGGACCTCGGGTGAGGTCGCCATATTGTGCCGTGTTGCTGATAGACGAGCGCATGTTGGTGAGCCCGCCTTCATAAATCAGGTCGACTATCAGTTTCAGCTCATGGCAGACTTCAAGATAGGCCATCTCCGGCGCGTATCCGGCATTGACAAGTGTCTCGAACCCGGCCTTGACAAGAGACGTGCAGCCGCCACAAAGAACCGCCTGTTCGCCAAAGAGGTCTGTTTCAGTCTCTTCGCGGAATGTGGTCTCAAGCACGACCGCGCGGGTAGCTCCGATACCCTTGGCATAAGCAAGAGCAATCTTGTGCGCATTGCCCGTGTGGTCCTGATGAACAGCAATGAGTGCTGGCACCCCGTTGCCTTCCTCGTACTGGCGGCGGACCATTCGGCCGGGTCCCTTGGGCGCGACCATAATAACATCAACGGTTGCCGGCGGCACGATCTGGCCGAAGTGGATATTGAACCCATGCGAGAACATAAGACACTTGTTCTCTTTGAGATGGGGGAGAATCTCATTTTTATAAATAGCTCCCTGGTGTTCATCCGGAACGAGGATCTGGATGATATCGGCCCCTTTGACCGCATCGGCAACCTTCATAACCTTCATGCCATCCTTCGCTGCAGCATCCCAGCTCTTGCCGGGCCGGAGACCGATCACAACATCAAGCCCGCTGTCTCTTAAGTTCAGGGACTGCCCCCGGCCCTGCGAACCATAGCCGATCACCGCGATGCGTTTACCTTTCAGAACGCCGATATCTGCATCAGCTTCATAAAATTTTTTTAACATAGGGTATCGATAACATATCAGCAACAAAGCACATAAATATTATATAAAAAAACTAAAGAAGCACACGTGAATAACCCTCTGGATGCGATGACCTATTAAAAACAATATTAACGATCAGGCCCCGGACAAATCCTTCAGCAGAGAACTGCCTGATGTTCAGGCTTCTTCACCTGACGTCCGTATAAATCTTACCCGAGTTGGAGTCAAAAACGTAAAAAAACTCGTTGAAGTACATCGCCACGAAAAACGACCAGTTATTTTCATTTCCAATTTTGATGTGTTCGTCGACTTGCCCGGCAGCCTCAAAGGAGCCAACCTTTCCCGGAATTTCGAGGTAATCGATGAAGTGCTCCAGCAGGCGATAGACGGGGATGTTAATATGATTGAAAAACTCTGCAGCGTTGTGGCACGGAAACTGCTCGACCGCCACGAATATGCGGACCGGACAGAAGTGCTCATGCGCAGTGAGTACATGGTTAAGCGCGAGACCCCAGTCAGTCACACCTCCTGTGAGGAAGTAGTGAAGGTACATGCACGTGCTGTCGCCCGGCGGACGTTCCGGACCCCAATCGTACGAAAGAGCATCGGCGCGGAGGTTACGGGCATGACTGCCTGCCCCTGCGCACAGAATATCATGAAGGAGCGGGCAATGCGCGTTCTGGAGAACCTTGATGTCAGCAAGGATAAGATCGACGAATTCTTCGTAGCAGTCCCCATGGCTACCCACAACCAGCGGGGACGGGGGTTCCTCTGTATTGAAACTGATGATGACCAGCATGTGGATCTCGAGAAGATCATCCGTATTGTCAAGGACTCGATGAGCAGCGGCATCTATGAGCTCCTCAAGCGGGGAGACGAAGGGGCTGTGGTTCTCGCCGCGCACAAGAATCCCCGGTTCGTGGAGGACTGTGTCAGGGAAATGGCCAAGAAAGTCCTTGCAGAGTTTGAGTACCTGTCGGGTGATTCGGTGGTCACGATCAAACAAACCAACGAGGAGAGTATCCATCAGCACGATGCATATGCCGAACGGCGGGCCACAATTGCCGAATTAGCCGATGAATTGAGCGTAGAAAAGCATTCTACGGATTAAAATTTTTTTTATAATTTATAAATAATTATAAAATTAAACAAGTTTTGATTATTTTAATTTTTCCGGGCAGGTTTTCGCCGAATATTTTTGAAAATGCCAATTTCAGAGTATATTGCCAAAACAAGCCCTGATTATTCTCTTTTCCCGTCACGCAATCAAGTCATAAAGGTTATAAAACCCGTGGTGTAAGATAGATCGAACGTACTTTGTACGGTCAATTATCTCTAGAGATGAGAGATCTAAG
>PMKW01000167.1 GCA_003157895.1 Methanoregula sp.
TTCCCGTCTTTTTTAAGTTCTATGCGCATCCGCTCCTCAACGGCAAATCCGGCAGGCAGCGTCCGGATAAATGCGATGGCTCCGGCGGGTTCGAGATCAGCGAGAAACCCGACCCCACCCCAGTTGACGCCCAGGACGGGAACGGGCCGGTCCATCTGCTGGATTGTCCGGAGGATCGTCCCGTCTCCCCCGACCACGATCGCGATGTCAGCTTCAGCACCGGCAGGCGGGATACCCCCGGACCCGGACGACGATGCCGTATCGCGGTCAAAGATGACATCGCACCCGTCCTTTTCCAGCAGGGCGCGGATCTCTTCGGTAAATGATAACGCATCGCGGTTGTCTATGCGGGAAACAAGCAGTACTCTCATGAGGATCACCTCAGGTATTCGATAACCTTGTGGTGCAGGAGACCATTGGTGGCAACGAGGCAGCGCCCGACCGTTACCTCATTGGGGAACCGGATCGCGTGCCCGTTTAAGTCCGAAACCCTGCCGCCTGCCTCGGAGCAGACCAGCATGCCGGCAGCGGCATCCGTGACGCGGAGCGTTCCCCGGAGATCGATGAACCCGTCGATCCTGCCGGCCCCGATATAGCAGAGCTCGAGCGCCGATGCGCCAAGGAGCCTCCAGCGCCGGATCTTCTGGCCAAGCTGCATCACCCGCGTGGGATCGAATTTCCTCCCGTACACGCTCATCGCGCACTCGTCGAGGTTGCTTACCGAAGAGACCCGGATGGGCTGGTTGTCACACCGCGCAAATTTCCCTTTTTCCGCCGTGAAGGTCTCGCCGCTCGCAAGGTTTTGCACGTACGCCTTCTGGGTATATCCCCCTTCCGCATAGGCAATGGACAGGGCATAAAAGGGGATGCCGGCAACGGCATTGAACGTACCGTCGACCGGATCCAAAAAAATTGTTCCCCGTTCGCCGTCGAACGCAACCTTCCCTGCCTCCTCGCTGATGAGGAGCGAGCAGAGCGGGTGCTCGCCGAGGTACGCAAGCACGCAGTCCTCGGCTGCCTGGTCGATCTTCTTGGTAGGCGTAAGGTCGGCACCCATCCGGACCGTTTTGCCACCCTCCGGTGTTCCTATAAGATCGCGGATGCTCTCCTTAACCAGGGTTCCCATCTGGTCGCATGCAGAGAAAAAATCCATGATTTTTAAAACCCTCCGTCCAGTGCTTGTATCAGTCCAACGCTGTATTTATGTAAGGCAATAGAGATAAATTACTAACGCGGTTATAAAGTAATGACATTTGTGGATTGATCGACATGAAGGAACAGACAGAAATAGGAAAGATCAAGGAAGGACGCTATATTGTTATAGAAGACGAGCCGTGCAGGGTTGTCGGCATCGCAACATCAAAGCCCGGCAAGCACGGGGCTGCCAAAGCGCGTATCGATGCCGTGGGGATCTTTGACGGGGTAAAACGCTCGATCGTCTCTCCGGTATCTGCCAAGACCTACGTCCCGGTTGTCGAACGCAAGAGCGGCCAGGTCCTCTCCATTGCCGGGAACATGGCGCAGCTCATGGACATGAAAGACTTCACCAACTTCGAAGTTGCCATTCCGGAGGAGAAGAAAGGCTCCATCGAAGTGGGCAAGGAATACATGTACATCGAATCCATGGGAAAGAAAAAGTTCGACTGATCTTTTTTTTAAAAGGACGCCGGAAATGCACTTTTTTTAGATAATTTTTAAATCAGGTACCGTTTTAAAACATTGCACGGTCATGCACCTGCGGTTCTGCCGCAATGGATTATTTTTTTTAAATTGCTCTGTTGAAATCATCTGATAGTAATTATGACGCCCTTTCGGGATCTGCCCCCGCCGCTGTGGTATCCCCCGGTTGCGATTATGCCGTATTACCTGTACGCAATCGCGGAAAAATTTCCCGTCCGGGAAATGCCGGGGCATCGCAATGCGCCATGAGCTCCCCACAGGAGCAGGGCTGGCGCAAGGGGGGAGATCATCACTTAAAAGAGGATTTCTCCAGAGCAGATAACATCTGTCATCCTGAATGAGAAATTCTGCTCCGGGCTGTCTGTATTACACCGTACAATCGTAACCATTTCTTTGAACCTTTTCCCCGGGATAAAAAAATTAAAAAAAACTGCAAAATCCTTTTTTCAGACAACAAAAATTAAAAATGTTTATTAATAAGAATCAGTTAATAATAGGTTTATCACATCATCATCATGTCCCCGACACCGCAGGATCCCGAGCCGCTCTCGCTTCTTTGTATCGATGATGATACTGCTGTCCTGGATATGTTCACCAACTCTTTTAACCGCGATCCGGATATCACTCTTATAACCTGTTCATCGCCGATAGTTGCGCTTGAAAAACTGGAATCACGGCATGTTGATGCGATTTTTTGTGATTTTCTGATGCCGGATATGGATGGTATTGAATTCCTCCGGGAGATCCGTTCCCGGGGAAACAATACATTTTTTATCATCTATACCGAACGGCACCTCACCCGGGTGCCGATTGAGGTCCTCAACAGCGGCGGGAATTACTACCTGCAGAAAGGCATCACGCTCATGGATGACGCACAAAAAGTGATCGATTTGATCAGACAGCACCGGAATAACCAGGCTGCGACATCCCCGCTTTCGCCCGCTGACAATTCCTCCCGGTTACTTATCGACAACCAGTTTGTTCCTCTCTGCGGTTTTGACAGGAACGGCCGGATCCAGTACGCCAACCGCTTCTATACCGAGGAAATCGGCGCAGATGCAAAGGGGGGTGCAGATTTCTTTTCTGCCATCCCGGAGGATGAGCGTGCCCAGTTCATAAGCCATCTCGAATCAATGACGGTTCAGAATCCCGCTGCCCATCTCCTGCACCATATCAGATCGGATAACGGTCCGCTGAAACTGGTCCTGGGAAATTACCGGGCATTCACTAATGGTTCCCGTACGGTCACGGGATATACTGCTCTCCTGACACCCCTGTCCGGTATTATCTCCCTGTCCTCCCTTGAACTGCATTCCCTGGAAGAACCCAAAGTAAAGCCGGAAGCCGTGATACAGAGAGTCTCCTTACGCTCGCCGGAGCGTCATGTACCGCTCAAAAAGAAAAAACGGATGAAGGATTACGTGAGCGAGGTGTCAGAATCGATCGAGCATGTCAAATTCCCGGTATTTGCCATCGATATTGAGGGGAAGGTCGTTGCCTGGAACCGGGCAATCGCAGAGATTACCGGAGTTGAGGCAGCAGACATGATCGGCAGGGACGGATATGCGTACGCAGAGGTAATCGTTGGAGAAAAAAGGCCCATGCTGATCGATTACATCGTGAGGACCCCGCAGGACCTGAAACTCAAAATATCCCTGGGGATCACTCAGGACGAGAATGTATTTTCAAGCGATCCCGAAACGGCCGTGCTGCAGGGAAAAACGGTGCATCTCTGGAGCAAGGGGGCAGGCATCTACGATGCAGAAGGATCGATGATTGCCGCAGTCCAGTCGTTCCTTGTCCGTACCGGGGAACCGGCGAAAAAGGGCAGGGAGCAACCCGATCGGGAAACCTATATCGGCGGGATCTCGAGCATCATCCTCAAGGTTACCGACAGTGGCATGGGAGGAACAATTGCCGGTGCGATCGGCTCCGCGGTCGGGGGGTACGGGGTCTACGTGACAGACCGGAGATTGTTTGTGATCCACAACCCGTTCCTGGATGCACGGCGAAACGACAGTATCACCTTCGGGGAATTTATCCTTGGCGAGCTTTTCGGAACAAATGTCGATACCCGTGCGCGGGAAATTGACGAACTTGAACGTCACAAGGTGTTCGAGGTCCGCAGGACGGATATCACCCGCATGGAACTGAAAAAACCACAACTTCTCGCCGGGTTTCTCAATATCACAACGGCTGCCGGGGGGAAGTTCCGGGTCTATATCGACCATACAAAAGCATTCAACCATCTTGAACAGGTACTGAAGTTATACTATCCGGAGATTCTCGAAGTGGGATGATTCCCTTTTTCTGAGGGAACGGGTATTTTTGGGATCTGCCGGCACCGGGTGGCCCGGGTATGGCCACGGAGGTGATAAGGATCTGCAGAATTCCTCACCTCCCGGTCCGTATGGCTCTGATACAATTACCGATCAGTTTTAACCAGGTTTTTGTGTCACTGCATTTTCCGCCACGAAAAGAATCTGCTTCCGGAAGTACTGAGGCGGGCCGCAAAGCCCTTAAATAAACTGATTTTTTCTCTAAAATCAGAAAATGTCCGGGAAATGCCCTGCTCAATGGGGAAGGAGGAACGGGGGGCAGGTCCACCAGAAAGGTATGGCGGGGAGTTACTCCTCGTCGGCGGTATAATAATAGAATTCTTTTGAGGCTTTCTGTTCCCGGTCAAGGAACGAATCGGGCTTGTTGATCCGCGGCCGGCCGCTCTGGTCCCGGCGGAAGGTGACGCCAAGGGCATGAAGGAAACGGTTCATGCCTTCCCGCATGCCGAAGGGCCCGGCCGCCGTGCCGTGGATCCCCGGTTCTCCTTCAAACACCAGGATCCGCTCGCTGATCATGTCGATTAAGTAGATATCGTGGTCAATGACCATGATGCCCGCTTCCCTGCCTTCGGCATGGTGCTTGATCATCCGGGTCACCTTGACCCGCTGCTCGACATCCAGGTGGGCGCTCGGCTCATCCAGGATATAAACATCGGCATCGCGTGACAGGCAGCTTGCAATGGCAACCCGCTGGAGTTCGCCGCCGGAGAGCGAGTCGACCGGCGACTGGAGGATGGGGGAAAGGGACAATGGTTCAAGGATTTCGTGCTGGAAACGGGACGAATCGAATTTCGTACTCGAGCGCCGG
Source organism: Methanoregula sp. (assembly GCA_003157895.1). Lineage (GTDB taxonomy): Archaea > Halobacteriota > Methanomicrobia > Methanomicrobiales > Methanospirillaceae > Methanoregula. The sequence continues at coordinate 4,828 of PMKW01000167.1, forward strand.
AGGTACATTTCCACGGTGTCTGACGTATCTGCCTTGATGTACTGGGGCTTGTAGGATATCTTCAGGTTTGTCTCGAATTTTCCGGTGGTGGGTATCTCCACCCCGGCAAGGAGTTTTGCATACGTGCTTTTGCCTATGCCGTTTGCCCCGACAACACCCAGCACCTCGCCGCTCCGGATCGTACCGCCGCTGATGGTTAAGTGGAAGGTGTCGTACTCCTTAGTCATGGGCGGTATCTCAAAGAGATCCTCGCGGTCGGAACCCTTGTCGTGCGCCCGTTTTTCAAAAACAACCTGCGTATCGCGGAAGCGGACATTCTCCTCGTGCAGGTAGCCTTCGAGGTACTGGTTGATGCCGACCCGTACCCCTTTGGGACGGGTGATGATACCGAATACTGCCGGTTTGCCGTACCCGACATGCACGGTATCGGCAAGCATGTCGAGGATGGCAAGGTCGTGTTCCACAATGACGACCGGCCGTTCCTGTGCAAGCTCGCGGATCAGTTTTGCCGCGGCGATCCTCTGGTAGATATCCAGAAACGGGGTGATCTCGTCAAGGAAATACAGGTCGGCGTCCCGTGCAAGACAGGCGGCAATGGCAACCCGCTGCAGCTCGCCGCCGGAGAGCGTGCCTATCTCGTGATCCAGGAGGGCATCGAGCTTCAGGACGGGAAGGAGACTCCCGAGCCGGCCGTGTTCGTCCGTTTTTTGCAAGAGTTCCCGAACGCTTCCGGAGAACACTTTCGGGATATAATCGATATACTGGGGTTTTGAAGCTATCTTTTTGGTCTTTTTCGAAACCGTCTGGAGATAATCGAACAGTTCGGTCCCGGTATAGCGCTTCAGGATCTCTTCCCATGCAACCTCAGTATCAAAATTGCCCAGGTTGGGGCGGAGCTGCCCGGAAAGGATCTTGATGGCGGTGCTTTTCCCGATACCATTGGCGCCGAGAATGCCGGTGACCTTCCCGTCCATGGGAACGGGGAGACCATAGAGGGCAAACCCGTTCTTCCCGTACCGGTGGGTCGGGTGTTCGAGTTCCTCCGGCAGGCTGACGATATCGATGGCATCGAAGGGACATTTCTTGATACAGATACCGCAGCCGACACAGAGTTCTTCTGAAATGACAGCCTTCCCTTCAGGGCCGATGATAACGGTCTCATCCCCGGTCCGTACGCGGGGACAATAGAGGATGCACTCGGTACCGCATTTCTTTGCATGACACCGGTCTTTGTGGACGATAGCGATTCTCATAGGGACCAAAACAAGGGGGGTTACCCGGTGACTGGTGTTGCCGGTGCGCTGACATTGATAAACGTCACCTGACGGGCAAGAGTATACCCTGCATCGGTACTGGCGTTCAGGGCAATAGAGAAATTACCCGCCCCGAACGTTTTCAAGGTATTTTGTTCCGTACTCCACGATACCGGCGTATTGTTACCCGTTACGTTGGTGAACGACCAGTCCCAGGCAGTAAGAGTATTCACGGAGGTATCATTGAACTGGACGGCGAGCGGGGCGCTCCCTGAGGTGACGTTCGCGGTGTAACTGGGGGTCATGCCGACAAAACAGGTCAGCAGGATCGTCCACGCCATGACCCAGAATGCAAAGGTTATGAAGCCCTGGTAGAACCAGTCCTTTGCGCCGAGCTTGCCGGTGTCCATTCCCATAAAGATGAAGATGTGCTTCTGGATGACGATGCCGGCAAGCATCAGCATCAACCCGAGGAACCCGTCCTTCTGGAGTCCGGCCGCGTCCGGTATGCCTCCCAGATAGAATGAGAGTGCCCCGGTAGCGATACCGAGGAGCGATCCCGTGAGCGTCCGCTTGATGCGGGCAATATGTTCTGCCTGTTTTTCTGCCTTCGTTTTTACCTTCTTTGGCTGGACAGGCTTTTCTCCCTTGACGTCTTCGCTCAATCCCGCTCCTCCGGTAGTCTTATTTTTTAGTGCGCAAGCCATATGTAATTTGGTATAACCAATGGCATCCGAACAGGGTATGAGCGGGATCGATACGCGGGCGATTACTGCCGAACTTATTGACAAGCTGCCGCTCTGGATAGACAAAGTCTACCAGTTCGACAGCCATACCCTTGCCGTCCGTCTCAACGGGGAGAACAAGGCACGTTACCAGTTCATCATCGAAGCCGGCAGGAGGGCCCATTTCGTCAAAGACCTTCCCGAACCCCCCAAGAACCCGCCCCAGTTTGCCATGCTGCTGCGCAAACACCTCTCCGGAGGAAAAGTGCTCGGCATCCGGCAGCTCGGGCTCGAGCGCATCATCATCTTCGATATCGGCAAGGGTGAGACCACCTTCCACCTCATCCTGGAGCTCTATGATGAGGGAAATGTCATCCTCGCCGATGAAAAATACGTAATCATCAAGCCGCTCCGTCACCACCGGTTCAGGGACCGGGAGGTGATCCCCCGTGTTCTCTATACCATGAGCCCGTCGGACCCGACAGCATCGGTGGAAAACCTTGCTGCTGCGCTGAAAAACGACGACCGTGACCTTGTCCGGGCGCTGGCTGTCGGGTGCATGCTGGGCGGATCGTACGCTGAATATATCTGCCGGAAAGCCGGCCTTCCCAAGACCATGCCCGCAGCCTCGGCGGACCCGGTGGTGATCTTCCGGGAGCTGGAGAACCTGTCCGATGCCGTCATGCATGCCCAAAGCCCGGTTGTCACAAAAAAACACTGCGAACCCGTCGACCTCCTGGGGGAACCGGAGGCACAGCACTTCTTAACCTTCTCGGAGGCCCTCGAATCATTTTACCCGCTGACCAAGGCCGAACGGAAGACTGCCGAAGCCAGGCCTAAACTGTCCAAGGAAGAACGGATCCTGAAATACCAGAAGTCGGCAGTAAAAAAATTCGATACCAGGATCGAGAATACCGAAACGATCGTTGCAGCCATTTATGAGAATTACGCCTTCGTAAATATGGTGATCACCTCGCTTGATGCAGCCAGCAGACAGCACTCCTGGCAGGAGATAGAAAAACAGCTGAAGGAAATGCAGTCGGATGAGGCAAAAAAGATTGTTGCGTTCCACCCGGAGGAAGCTTCCGTGGATATCGACATCGGGAAGATTGTCAGGATCCATGTCCACGAGGGCCTCGAGCAGAATGCCGGCCGTTACCACGATGTGATAAAGAAGTTCAAAAAGAAGAAGGCCGGCGCTCTTGCCGCGATGAAAACCGTCCCGGTAAAAAAGAAGGTGCAGAAACGGGATTTTGTCCCGCTAAAAAAACTCTGGTACCACCGCTTCCGCTGGTTCATCACCAGCGACGGCGTTGTTGTCCTCGGGGGCAGGGATGCCTCCCAGAACGAGGAACTGGTCAAGAAATACATGACCGGCGGCGACCTGTTCGTGCATGCCGATGTGCATGGGGCCAGTGTTGTTATTGTCAAAGGAAAGACGGGGAATATGGATGAAGTGGCGCAGTTTGCCGCATCGTACTCCGGGGCCTGGAGGAGCGGGCATTTTTCGGCAGACGTGTACAGTGCCCTGCCGTCCCAGGTAAGCAAGACGCCGGAGTCCGGCGAGTTTGTTTCCCGGGGATCGTTCATTGTCCGTGGCGAACGCACCTGGTACCGGAATGTCCCGCTTGCTGTCGGGATAGGGCTGATGCTCGAACCCCAGGCTGCTGTCATCGGGGGGCCGCCTTCAGTCATCCGGGGAAAAACAAAAGCATACAGCGAACTCAGGCCCGGGCAGTTCGAGCCCAACGATGTGGCAAAAAAAGTCCTGCGCATCCTTAAGCAGAACGTGACGGAAGAGGAAGAAAAAGCCCTCAAGGCCATCCTGAATACCGAGCAGGTGGCGGCATTTGTTCCGCCCGGCGCTTCAGACATAACAGGTCATCATGAAGGCTGAGTACGGGGAACTGAAAGGAGGCTATGGGGAGATCCGGTTATTCCCGGAGAGCATCGACGACCTCTGGCACCTCCGGCACCTCATTGGTATCGGCGACCTGGTGTTCGCGACTACCTTCCGGAGTGTTGACGCGGCTACGGACAAGATCCGGCCGGAGAAGGTGGAGAAGCGGCCGGTCCGGCTCGGGGTCCGGGTCGAGCGGGTGGAATTTTCCGAGCACGGGGTCCGCCTGCGCCTTTTCGGGATCATCGAACATGGCGTGGATGCCGGTGCGCATCATACCATCAATGTCGAGACCGGGTTTGAAATTTCCGTTATCCGGCAGTGGCGCCCGGTGGATCTCGAACGGGTGGAACGGGCCGTAAAGGCTTCCGTATACGGGGTCATCCATATCCTGACCATTGAGGAAGGGGAGGCCGAACTCTTCCGGCTCCGGCAGTACGGCCCCGAGAGCGTGATCACCGTAACTGTCGGGAGCGGAAAGGGTGCAGAGACCGGTTCCCACACGACATTTTTCGACCAGCTGATCTCCTCCATCCAGAATATCTCCGGCCCGCTTATTATCGCCGGTCCCGGGTTTGTCAAGGACGATTTTGTAAAATATGCAAAGAGCAGGTCCTGTGCAGGCATCGACCATGCAGTTGTTGTCGAGACTAAAAGGATCGGCCGCGGGGCAGTCCAGGAACTGGTCGGCAAGGGAGCGCTTGAGAAACTGATGGACGACCTCCAGCTTGAGCGGGAAGTGAAGATAATGGACGAGGTGCTGCTGCGCATATCCCGGGATGGTGCGGTTGCCTATGGCCTCAGGGAAGTCCGGGAGGCCATCGGGTACGGGGCGGCCGAACAGGTCCTGATCGCCGACACCCTCCTGCGGGATAAAGAGGTCATGCACCTGATCGATGATGCGGAGACCCAGCGCGCCACGATCATTGTCCTCTCCTCGGAATTCGAGCCGGGCGAGCGTCTTGTCGCACTGGGCGGGATTGCCGCGCTGCTCCGCTACCGGCTGGCAAAATAAGAGTGATTACATCCCGGAACCCGGGGATCTTCCCAGCATCACCAGATAGCTGGAAATACCGATAATGATGACCGCAATAAAGGGGATCACATTATTCGTTACAATTCCTGCCACCCAGGTTATCGCGCTCATGAATATGTTCACGGCTGTTGCCGGTGGCGGGGCTATCACAGGGGCTGCAGCCGGGACCGGCAGGGGGGTCGTCACCGCTGTTATGACCGGTGAAGACGAGGGGCGGGTCTGCCCAAACAGGGCAAAACTGCAGAAGTGGGATACCTGTACCGTGACGATTCCGGTCGATGGATCGTAACTTGTGGGCAGATCCTGCCAGGTACTGGATTTTGTATCGAACGATTTTACCGAGTAGTCCTGCCCCCATTGTGCCTGCGGGACGGCGAGGGAGAGCTGGATCGGTTGCGAGAAGGTCGCCCCATCGGGGCCGATCTCATACGCCATTCCGGCAAATGTGAATACTGATCCGGGCGGTACGGGAGGGAGGGAGCCCGGTGGCAGTGTTTTTATCGTTATTTCATTAAGCGGTTTCCCTGTGGTATCCTTTGCAACGAGCCCCTCACTGATGGATATTGTTGCCAGCCCGTCGGTAGACCGGAGGAGGGTGGCCTGGGAAACCACGCCATCGGCATTGGTATAGATTTTTGCCGATGTGCCGGGATCTGCCGGAACCGGAGTCTGTGTGGCCGTCACATTCGGGGAGGGGGTGGGGGCTGGTGTTTTGACAGCCCCCGTCACTACCGGGCTGATATCGCTGTCAGATTCTGAAGGCGGGTTGACTTGTGGTGAGGGCGGACTTATATGGCTCTGGATCGTGAGGGTGATTAACTGGAGGGGGTTGCCGGAACCGGAGAGTTTCGCTAGTGCAAATGTTGAAAAGTACAGGGTATTGGAAGGGATATCGGCTTCGAAGTATTCAAGATGGTTGACAGTGTCATTGCGGATAAACCGGGTCGGGATGACCATCCCTGCAAGATTCCCGTTGGCATCATATCCCGTACCGATGATATAGGTCTCGCTCCTGCCGGTTCCGATATCTGAGATCCCTTTCACCCATGCAGAACCGGCGCTCAGGTTCAATATCAGTGAGGATGGATCCGAGAGGTTGTTCTTTGTGACTTTCATGGTATACCCTACATCCATGGTTGAGAATTTTGATCCATGGATGATCGCAATGAACGGGGTTGTGTCTGAGGGAAGAAATCCTTCGAATACCCGGGTAAGGAAATATGCAGGCTCATTATACTGCCCCATAACCGCATTATAACTCATCCTCAGGTTGGAACCGATCCCTGAGGAGAACGACGTGGGTTGAAGCTCCCGGATTATCAGGGGGCCCGGGGTGATCCTTCCCGTGATGGTCGAGGGCCCTTCGCTGAACCCCGAAGCATCGCCAGAACTGAATACGATCTTCTGCCAGCCATATTCAGCATCGGGAAAAGCGGTCAGTGTCTTCTTGTCGGCACTCAGAGTGTATGTCGGAATAGCGGCTTTATCAAACGCCAAGGATTGCGATGATCCGTTGCCTGATACGGAGATCCCCGTGACGTTTGTGAATGAATATTCTTCCAGCCCGTTTATTGCCGTTACATATGCCGGCCGTGATCGTTTGCCATTTCCAAAGCTGTTGGTTGCTGTCAGATTGACGGTATAGGTACCTGCGGATGTATAGATATAAGAGGGATTCCGGATGACTGCGGTCCCGCCGTCGCCGAACTCCCAGGACCATCCGGTCGGCGAATTGGTTGCCGTTCCCATGAAAGAGACGGAAAGGGGTACCATCCCTTCTGTCGGTGTCCCGGTGAAGTCGACAGAGGGGATTCCCACGGATACTGCCTGGGAGTCGGATGCATTCCGGCAATACGGTGTTCCTGCAAGGAGCCTTGCCGAATAGATACCGTTTGAAGAGTAGAGGTGATTGATGTTTTTTGTGGTACCTGAAGAACCGTCCCCGAAATCCCACCACCAGTGGGTGAGGGTGCCCGAGGAGAGATCCTTCATGCTCACCAGGAGAGGGGATGGGCCTCCGGTGGGAGATATTGAAATAATAATCGGAGGACAGGGTGCAGTACTGCCATACGTGAACATATAGATATTATTGTTCCCATCACGGTTATCGACCCAGATCACGCGCGAATCCGGCGTAATAAGGATGGGTGCATTATCCGGGTCTCCGACAACTCCTTCTCCTGAAGGCAGCGAGGCGGAGCTGGTGATTTGATCGGGCGATGAAGAAGAAGTGGTCGTATTGACAAAGACCTCGAACGGTCCTGATCCTGTGCCGGAAGTATCTTCCACCCAGCTGTAATAGGTTGCGCAGACAGCGACGCTGGTAACGGGATCTCCCGCAAAATACGTGGGCAGCGGTATTGTTGTCGTCAGATCATTGGTGTAAATGGTGTAGGAGTCGTCATACCAGATAATCCTGTTTCCGTTGATCACCGGGCGGTTCTGGCCTGCACCCGGTATCCCGGGGGTGACATTTACCGTTGCCCAGCCGGCATACGTTGTGTTCATGAAGACATCCCGTTGTCCGTTCCTGCTGTCCTGCCAGAGGATATGGTTTCCGGAAATGGAGGGATTTGTCTGATCGCTGGCATCGGTGTCCGGGGTGAGATCGAAAAGTGTTGATGACGATATATTATACATAAGAATATCTGAAGTCGGGGATGCTGCCGGTTTGTCCTGCCAGACGATAAGGTTTCCGTCGACAACAGGATTATCTTTTACAGAAGTGGGAAGGTTCAGCAGGTGGGCTGCCGGGCTGGCAGTTGTGAGATCCGCATAATAAAGAGAAGAAGAACCGATCCCGTTATTTTCAGCCCAGATAACACGGTTGCCCCTGATATCAGGGGAGTGTGAAGAGAGCGTGGCATCGGGGAGGGTGAGCTGGACACCTGAATTGTAATTATAGGCAATAATATCGTTATAGCCGGGGCATCGTTCCTGCCAGACAATCCAGCCGTTGTCAGCTGATGGATGGACATTCTCACAGGAAGGATTGGCGGAGAATGAGATGCGTGTCTCGGTTCCTGGAGGTGCAGCTGACGCTGCTGATATCAGAACGAGAGAAAAAGCAAGAATGAGTAATGCGATCCTGCCACTTCTGCTCTTTCCTTCCTGTTCCATGGTTTATCATCACCTGATATTCATTTGAATTATACAACCCACCCGAATCCTGCGAAATACGTGTTGAAGACTGTTGTGGCAAGACCGAAAATACCCAGGGTCGATATGGGCCCAAGGGATTGTGGGTGACTTAAGTTACTGGGCTGATAATTCCCGGTGGAAAGATATGGTTGGAGCGTCGTGAACGCGGGATCACCGGGTCCGAATTGCACACCCCACGGGTTCCGGAGGATGATATATTTTGTCGTTCCGTTATCCGGGGAGAATGTCCCCAGCACGGAGTAGGAATGTTTGGCAACAAGTATCGGAGGAAAAGCAGGACAGGTGTCTTTCGTCCATGCAACAGTCGGATAAACCGTCGTGGTGGAATTATTGGTACCGACGATGTTCTGATTGGTAGTATTGTTGCAGGTGGTCAATTTGTTATAACAGTCGGTTCCCGGACTGGCCGTATCGAACAGGGTGGGACTGGCTGTATCGGTGGTAGAGTTTGGATGATACACCTTGCCGGTTATTTCTCCAAGCGCTGCCATGGGATCATAATAAGAAAATGCCCCGATTTCTGGATCGTACGCAGGATTGGGGAAGTTCCCTCTTTGTGCATTATTAAGCGAGCTCATAAGGAGACCTCTGAATTCCGCATATCCTTTCTCCCAGGCCATCGGCCACATACATCCGTTTGCCGATGGCTGGGTAAAAACCGGGCTCCCCCCTGTATCTACAGGAAAGCTGGCTGTGACCGTGGTGGGATGTTGCGCGTCATTTCTAAAATAAATTTTAGTAATCATATTTTGCGGAAATGTCGGATATTGTCTCCAGACCCGAGAATACAACGCAGCATGGAAATAACAATCCACTGCCGCACCCTGAGTTATATCGCCAATAATATCCCATGCATTATTGGTAGGTTTGTTCATATAGGGAATCGTAAAATTACTATATCTATCAGGGGGATTCGTGTGCACGGGACTTGAAGCCCCGGCACCGGATGATCTTTTGGAAATACCCTCAGAACCTGTGAGATAATCTTTGGGGATTTTATACAATACATGAATCCCTTTCAGGGGTTTGTATAACGGGGAAAGTTTTGGATTGAAGAGGTTTTTCGCAAGATCCTTTTCCGACCAGCCTTCCGGCATTTGTTCGTTCTTGCTGAAATGAGCATACATCAATGCGAGATTGACTGGTTTATAAAGATCAACTTTTTCCTTGAAGAGGGGCGTTATTGGTGGCGTTATTAATGGTTTCAGCAGTTTCAGGAGCGCATAGGGATTCATGACCCCGATCTTTCTCGGTTTTACGGTCTTTGATCTCTGTGTTTGTCCGACTGAACTTCTTTCAGAAATTTTTTTTGCAGCACACATACGATACACCTACACCTTGAGTTATATGGATACTATCTTTACAATAATATAAGCTTTATTATTCAAAAAAAAGGGTTAGAAAATAGATCTACGGAACCAGCTGTAAAATATGTCTTCTCTAAAAAATTATGGTGAGAGCGGAGGTTTAATCCAGGAATCCGTCATGCCGGCTCCTCCGGCATGTTCTTTGCAAGGTACCATGCATGCACCGCGAGAAGTATGTAGAGCGGGTACAGGAGGAGGTAACTATTATTTTCTCCCTCGGCCTTCCAGAGCCAGAGCGTGATCTGGAGTTCGATCTGGAAGATCATGATACCCCACCATTTGCCGAGGTACCCGTACCCGAGGCCCGGGAGCAGGAAGTTGAGAAAGCCTGCAACCAGAGGATTTTTCTGTATGCGCGGTCTCTGGTATAACCCGCGGGGGAGGTACATCGGCGGCACGCCGCACTTCTGGGACGCGAGGACAGCTTCCCACCGCACCTGACGATCGGCATCGCCCAGAGACCGGATGAGGGCCGGACCCGCTTCCCTGTTGCCGATTTCGCCAAGCACCCGGACCGCACGGACCCTGACATCACTGTCGGTATCACGGAGGAGGCTGAAGAGAGGTGCAAGGGCGGACACTCCCATGGCCCGTAACCGGTCCCAGTCCTGCATGGCTGCGTAATGCCAGGCCCACCCGGTTTCACCGGAAGGCTGGTAGCCGTTTTTCTCGAGCGATAGTGCAGACCCGAACCGCACGTATTTATCCGGGTCCTCAAGTCCCAGGAGGAGCGGCGCAATCGCTTCACGACTGCCCATCTCCCCAAGCGCTATAACCGCCTGCCAGCGGACCTCGCTGCCGGGGTCCTTCATCATGTCCGCAAGGGCCGATACCGCACCGGAATCTTTGATCTTTGCAAGGGCGCCGATGGCGCCAAGCCGGAGGAGCCGGTTCTTTCCCTTCAGCGCAAGGATAAGCGGCCCGACCGCCGCCGGCCCGATATCACCCAGCGCATGGACTGCAGCTGACTGGACAATCGGATCCCTGCAGGAAAGGGCCCCAATAAGCCCGGGGATATCCCGTTTTTTTATAAGCGCCCCGACATCGGGTTTTCTTTTCGGGATCAGGTCGAGAAGCATCGGGATCACATCCCCGCATCGGACATCCGTTCTGCAAGGTAGTACGTGTGGATACCCAAGATCGCGGTGATCGGGTAGGCGATGAGGTAAGGGAGGAACGGCCCCATGGCGAGCTGGGCAATGACAAGGATGGACATATAAGTCATGAAGACCGGAAAACCCCACCATTTGCCGATGTAATTATACCCGATACCAAGGAAGAAAAAATTCAGGAGTGCTGCTGCAGCCGGGTCGGGACCGGTCCGCTCCCGGGCTGCAACCATCAGGGGCAGGTCGTAGGAGGCAAGCCCGCAGTTCATGGATGCCAGGACTGCTTTCCAGCGGACATACGGGCTTTTGTCTTTCAGCGCAGTCTGGCAGAGTGCCTGTGCCTGCAAGTCACCCATCTGCCCAAGTACAGTCACAATTCCTTCGCGGGTTGCCGGATCATTATCCCGGAATATTATGCTGAGATACGGTGTTGCAGCAGCACCGAGATGTCGGACGGATTCCCAGTCCTGGCGTGCAATCAGCAGGTATACGGTATCGGCCTCGTTCTGTGGCTGCCAGCCCAGTCTGCCAAGCGCGATTGCCGCTCCGTACCGGAGGTACCGGTTGGTGTCTCTCAGCAGGGGCACGAGCAACGGTATCGCATCCGGTGAGCCGATCTCACCGAGAGCAAGGACCGCCGCCCACTGCACTTCAAGCAATGTATCGTGATTGATGATATCAATGACCGGACTGACTGCTCTCAAATCCCGGATCGCCCCCAGCGCCTCGAGCGCCCCGAGCCTGACCGGGACGAGGCGGGAGTGCAGCGCCTCAAGGAGCAGGGGTACTGCCGTCCCCCCGCAGGTTCCAAGCGCATCTGCAGCATGCCACCGGACAGAAGGATCCGCATGGTTGAGGTGGCGGATAAGGGAAGGGATATCCCCTGCCTCTTTCAGGTGTACGGTATCAGGAACCCCGGATACAAAACCGTGAAGACGGGTCATGGCAGAAAATACATCGGATCTCCTGTTTTTAGTATAATGCAATACGAAATATCAACTTTATGGAGTGCTGATGTCCGGGTCTGCCGGAATGCGGGTACCTTTCCAGTACCTGCAATGTCCCCCCTTTCAGGCTCATCAGTATATTCCGACTGATGACCCCTCATCATGCTGCCATGCCTGCAGACCGGTCTGAAAAAAAAAGAGAGAAAAAAAATCTTCTGTTATTGTCTGACTTCAAAACCGCCAGTCATCTTTCCGGAGGTCTGATCCGGATTGGTGACAATGATGTCCCAGAACCCCTGGGATTCGTAGGGGATATCGAAGAAGCAGTGTATCTGGGTATCACTGGTTACACTTACCGCCGTCCCCACGATATCCGTTTTCCCGTCCTTTTGCAGCTTCACCCCGGCACCAGCCTGGAATTTCGAGCCGGAGATGATAAATTCCCGGTAGTCATGGGAATACGCAAACGAAGGTTCAATAGACGTGACAGACACGGAACCGTTGACTGCCGGGGAAGTTGTCATCGTGGCACTCCCGGCACTGAGGATAGTGAATATCTTGGTGAAGGTATCGGACTGGCCGTCCGGGTTCGTTACCGTCACGTCCCAGGAGCCTGCAGGGGCATCGGACGGTATGACAAACGTGCAGATGAGCGATTTGTTCGAAATGTACCGCACATCCAGTGCCTGGATGATGCTCGTGTTATGGGAGAGCCTGGCCGTTGCCCCTACAGTAAAGTTTTCACCGGCCAGGTTCTGCACGGAAACATTGGAACCGGCATATCCCTCGTTCGGGATTATGCTCGTGATGCTGGGAGCCTTGAGAGCCGTGGTTGTGGCCATTGCCGGTTCGGTTGTCTGGGCAGTTTCCGCCGGCGTGATTCCGGTCGGGGTTCCGATGGGAACTGAGGACAGGGACGTGTGTGCGAGTTTATCGGTGTATACTTTATCTATCACTGAGCGGTTGATCTTGTCGGTCAGATCGTCCGAACGGTATCCCCAGCTGCCGTCGGCGTTCTGGTAGATCAGGGCACGTTCATACGTATCGGATGCAGCATCATACTTAAGAATAAGATATGCGGAACCGGCAGTAGATGCCGGATTCTTCACAATATCACCGGCAGTATACAGTGCGCCCACATTCGTGGTAGTATCGGGTTGTGCGGTCTGGTTTGTCGTATCGGTTGACGAGCATCCCGCAATGAGGAGACAGGCAACAAGCAGGACGATCAGACCCGGCACGAAGACTGGTATTTTTTGCATAGTGATTATTGGATCCGGGTCCTTTTAAAAAATCCGATTCAGGGACGGGGTTGTCAAAATAATAAAAATTGAATAAACATCGGAAAAATCCCGCTCTGGAGAAATCATCTGATAGTAATTATGACGNNTCGCAATGCGCCATGAGCCCCCCATGGGGGGCAGGGTTGGCACAGGAGCGGAGATCATCACTTAAAAAGAGGATTTCTCAAGAGTAAAAATCCATTCAATCAGGTTATGGTAAAACCACCAATCGATTTACCGTAGGAGCTGTCCGGATTCGTAACAAGGAGATCCCAGGTTCCCATGGAACCCACCGGTATATTAATAAAACAGCGTATCTGCGTATCGCTGTCCCGTATCACTTCGACTGCATCGATATCCGTTGATCCGGCCTGTTGCAGTGTCACCGTTGCACCAGACTGGAATTGCGAGCCGGTAATTACATATTCTGTATAACCGATATGCCCGACCGGTGGATCGATAGAATCAATAGGTACGGTTCCGGCATGTGTCGCACTCGTTGTTGTCACGGCACTCGGGTCCCGGTGGATGGTAAAATAATTGGAATAGGTTCCGGACATCCCGTCCGGGTTCTGCACGGTCAGGTCCCAGGCCCCGACCTGAGCATCATCCGGGATGGCAAAGGAACAGGTTATTGATTTCGGCGTGAGAACTTTCACATCTGTCGCATCGATATTGCTGCTGCTGTTGTGGGAGAGGAACACGGTTGCCCCGGCAAGGAAGTTCTGGCCGACCAGGTCCGTAATCGCGACCGTTGTCCCGGTATACCCGGTGTCCGGAAGACTCCGCTCGACATAGGGTTTTTGTTTTGAGGTATCCGTGGTTGTGGCCGTCGTTACCGTGGAAGTCGCGGCTGCCTGTGTTGTCTCCACCGTCGTAATTATGGTGGGGGTCACAACAGGGACAGAAGAGGGATCCCTGGTTGTGATTTTTTCAGTATATGTCTTGTCCATGACGGAACGGCTGGCAGTCTCGGTCCGGTCGTCCGAACGGTATCCCCAGCTGCCGTCAGCATTTTTGTAGATAAGGGCGCGTTCATAGGTATCGGATGCGGGATCATACCTGATAACCAGCCATGCGGAACTGGCAGCGGATGCCGGATTCATCACAATATCACCGGCAGTATAGAGTGCGGCGGCAGTTGTTCCAGTTAGTATCGTACCGGTTTGAGTGGTCTGGTTTGTAGTACCGGATTGTGCAGTCTGGTTTGTTGTATCTGGTGTTGAGCATCCCGCAATAAGGAGGCAGGTGACAAGGAGGAGGACCAGACCGGGCACACAGGCAGGCGTTCTTTGCATAGTGATTATTGGTCAGGGCCCCTTTAATAAAGATGATTCGGAATATGGTTTGCGGGTGGCGGGGATTTTTCCATACATCAGCGCGGGGAAACGCCAGCAGAACGTGAAAAAGATCGAAAAAGAAGAGACGCAATTTTCCCGTAAAACTATATGAGATAACCATAAAACGGTACTCCATGCACAGAGATACTCTTGCCGCCATCATCATCGTGCCGGTGGTCGCAGCAATCGTCGTAATCCTGTTCCTGCATCCAGCCGGTCCTGCCCTTCCGGCAATCACCGCGGTAACAACGGACAAGGACCTCTACCATTCCAACGAGGTCATGAAGATCGCAATTTCCCTCAATTCTTCACAAAAAACGAACGATACAACCGTCCGGATAGAGGGGATCCAGGACCGGTTCGGCAGGATGCGCCTCTCTCATACGATGCCGGCCAACATCTCTCCCGGGTCAGTCGTCCTCACCTATGATTACCAGCTCCCCTCCTGTTCATCGTGCAGTGGTCTTAAAGGCGGGGTCTATGAAATAAATGTCACGCTTGTCCGGAACGGTGCAATTATTTCAAATATGACGCGGTCTGTGCAGCTCAGTCAATAATCACGCTGCCATCGGACCTGTTTTTGTCCTCAGGGCGGTGTTGTGCTGTCAATGCGGGAACTATAAGTCAATGAAAAAAAGGGAAAATAATCAGTCGGTAGTGATAGCGATCGTCCAGGCACCATCTGCGGTTATGTCAAGGTAATATTTACCAATCGTTAAGTTTGCAGATTTTTTTCCTGAGTACGATCCGATCTCATTGACAAGCAGTGAAATGTATCTCTCACGTTCATCTTCGAGTACTATCGCAAAATTGCTTTTGCCATCATGAGTCAGGGTAAAAAATTTTCTTCCCGTTCCCGTTGAATTGAACGATTGTATATCATTTCCGTAACCACTGAATTGCGCTGGTTCGACACTGAATCCCGATGAAGGCATTTCAGAGAGCGCCGCGAATTTTGTATCGGTTACCGTTACCATTGCCTCCCGGTATCGTGAGAACCCTGCTGTGGTCCCGTCCATCATGGCGACCGCGTCTATCATTGCAGATCGAAACGCTTTCATCTTTTCGGACACCGGTCTGGGGGCATTGGCAAGAAGGGCGGTCAGATTTTCAGCCTCTTTCCTGGGTTCTGCATTGTAACCCGAACCGGTATCATAATCTCCCGGACTTGCTGACGAAAGTTTTGTCATTCCTTCAAGAATTTGTTTTTCAAAGATGTAATCGATGAAAGCCTCATCCATTGCTGCATTCTGGCTCGCGGGGGACTCTGTCACTTCAGGGTTTACTGCAGGTGCCGGCGTCACGAGCACCGTCACGTAGACGATCTGCGGAGTGGGCGTTGCCACCGGTGTCACGTTTGCGGACTTCGTGTCTGTGCATCCGCTTATCAGAATCATCCCGGCAACCACGACAGCGAATATACCGATTGCATTCCATTTTTTCATTGCTCATATCCCAGGTAACCGGATATGGTCGATATTCCACGAAATAGATATCTGCTGGAAGGAAACGGAAACGGAAGCTATTCCATGAATGAAGTCTTTCTTTAAAAATTTTTTCGCGTGCGTAAAAAAAAATTCCGTAAATTTTCCGGCACTTGCATCCGGTCTCCATTCCCAGGTCTCCCTTCAGTCCCCTCTGACACCTCCCGTCGGAGGAACACCCCTTTGGGAGCACCTCCCGCCCTTACACCCCCTATATCATAAAATGGCCCCTTTTTGCCAAACAAAGGTCATATTGGACGATTTAATCCGGCTGGAAAATTCTGGTGTACCTGAAATCCGGGGAATTTGGGAAAAACGGTACAATAAGGAGATTTCTCTCTGCGTACAGGGCCCGGATTGAAATTTCTTCGTCGTGACACAAAATNNCCGGGCTAATACACGCAATTGGGCGGCGAAAGTCCTCCTGAGTCCTACTGGAACACGGGATCTGAAAAAAAGGGCGGTTTTGGGATCGCCGGTGATTGAAGATGGTTAAGGATCCTGGCTCTTTCCTGGTAATGTTTTGGAGTATTTCTTTTTTAAAAAAATCCTGCCGGAATTTCTTCAAAAAAATTTCAAAAAAAATTACTCTTCCTTCTTCTCAGGACTCTTGAACGTCTCAACGAGAATAATCTCGTCAAGGCCCTTGATCAGCTCGAAACCCTCATGAAGGATCCGCCCGCGCCAGAGCAGCCAGCGGCGGTCATAGTTGATGCCGGGGGGGAGGGTGACGGTTGTCTTCCCGTCGTCCATCGCAATCTCCATGTCCTTGCCGGCATAGAGCTTGACCAGTCCCCTGAGCTGGTCGAGCGGTTCGGTGACTTTCTCCTCTATCTCATACTCGTAGGTAAGGGTCTGGCCGGCGAGCGGTGCATTGAAATCGACAACGACCCTGGAGCCGATGACGTCAGCAACCGTCCCTTCGCCCTCCTCTTCCAGCCTGACCGGCATGCCCCGGACGGGTTTCTCCTTGAACTGGCTCTTCGGGAAGGACTTGACCCGCTTGGGGTCGCGCTGGCCGAATGCCTTATCGGGCTCAACGGTCACGGTACCTTTTGCACCGGCTTTCTTGCCCACGAGTTCCTCGTCAAGGCCGACAATTACGTGCTTCTGGCCGACACAGATCGTGACCGGGCCGTATGAGGCATCCGGGTTGTGGATGGCAGCCTTCTTTGCCTCATCTTCGCTGGTAGTATCGAAAACATTGTCCCCGACCTTGCCGGTATAGCTCAGCCGGATAAAATCTCCTTCTTTTATTGCCATGGTTCACCTTACTATTTAATGTAAGACCTGATGTCAAACCTGATCGAAATTTTTTGAATTTTTCAGGATCTTTTCAGGGTGCATCAAGTACTTTACCTGACTATATTAAGTCCTCATCAAGACAGATAAAAGGTGTGGCACCCTAATGCTCGAAGTTGAACTCAAGGTAAAGATTCCATCCCTCGACCCGGCCCGCGAACAGCTTGTACGAAGAAATGCACAGTCCTGCGGGAAGGTGCACGAGCACGATGTCTATTACAATGCTCCCCACCGTGATTTTAGTATCACGGATGAAGCCGTACGGGTCCGGTATACCGGTGATCATGCCGTGGTCACCTACAAGGGACCCAAGATCAAAAAGTTCGGCCTCAAGGCACGGGAAGAACTGAACTTTGCCGTGGAGTCCGGGAAGACCTTCGAAACGATGCTCGACCGGCTGGGTTTTACAAAAACCCTGGAAGTGAACAAGTGGCGGGAAACGTTCCGGCTTGGCACGGCCTCGGTCTCGCTCGACACGGTCGACGGGCTGGGCACCTTTGCCGAGATCGAAGTGATTGTTGAAAACGAATCCGATAACCCGACAGGGCAGATTGGGAAAATTGCAAAAGAGATCGGGGTGGATGGCGAGCCCATTCTTGCATCGTACCTGGAACTGCTTCTCGCAAAAAAGACGGCAGGGCAGTCCTGATATCTTTTATATTGTCAAAATTCCCTTTACTCAATTCTTCAGAATATTCCAGTTTTTACCTGCGATGAATGTGCATGAGCAAAAGTTCCTGCCCGAAACATGAGAATCGCACTTATGATTGGCCCCCATCAGGGCCTCTCCGAGGCATGGCGGGGCAATTTCTTATTCTCAAAAATATAGGAAATTGGACCGCCGCAGGGGGGCCTCGTCGGCAGCAGCATCTATCATAATTGGGGGATGGGGTCTCAACCCCCATCATCTGATCAGGAGAACAGGAATGAAAAAACTGATTTCTTCAGTTCACGAATCGTACTCTGCTTAAGTCATCGCATGTCGAAGAGTCTGACAGATTTTTCTCAATTCCCGCTCCGCTCAATCTTCGGAATGCCCAAAAGAGAGAAAATTGAAAGGCGAACTGCTGCTGTCTTAAACAGTCAGCAGCTCAATTTTTATGTCCCGGGCGTCGGTGCCGAAGTGGAGCATGGCACAGTGGCCGTCCATTGCCGGGCCGGGATTGACTATCTTGACACCGTCCACTTCCATGATGCCCCGGGCCTCGTGGATATGGGCGCAGCACACGAGGTCGAAGGACTTCATGTGCTTCCTGATACTATGGCTCCCCACGTGCTCTCCCGCCGGTTTGTCGAGGGTCTCGTAGGGTGGGGCATGGCAGAGAAGAACATTATGGACCGCCTTCTCCATCTTTTTCATCGCGCTGTTCAACACGTCATCTATCTGCTTGTCGGTGAGCTCGAACGGGGTGTTGAAAGGGGTCGGGTTGGACCCGCCGACACCAACCAGGGTCATCTTGCCGAGGTTGATCGCGGAACCGTGCATAGACACGGCATCCGAGTGTTCGAGCACATCGAGGATCTCACGCGGGTCGCAGTTGCCGGGCACTGCAAAACACGGCACATCGATGCGTGAGAGCACGTCATCGACCGCGTCAACCGGACCCATATTCGTAATATCGCCTGCAATAAATACCGCTTCCGGATTGAGTTCCAGAAATGAATCAATTTTACCGAATTGACCATGGAGATCTGCTATCAATAGCACATCTTTCATGGTATATCATTTGAAGGGCGTCTAAAAAACCTTACCGCAGGATCGTTCCACGACCCGGTCAGTCTTCCCCGGAGCGCCAGTTTCCCGAGCTGCTTTTCCCCTTCCGGAAGCAGGTCACGCGCAACGGCATTGGCAAGCGGTGTTCCGGGCAGGGGAATGAAGCGGTGGACATGGATGATCCCGCTCCTTGAGACCTCGTTGATAAGGCTGAGGGTTGCCCGCTGGTCCTCATCCGATTCGAACGGGAGCCCGACGATGAAATCCACCACCGGGACAAGCGAGTATTCCAAGCAGAGGTCAACGGCACTGAGAACATCCGCAACAGTATGGCCGCGGTGGAGCTTTTCAAGGACTGTATCGCTGCCGGACTGGGCACCGAAGTGGAGTTTTGTGTTGGCACAGTATCGTGTGATAAGCGAGAGCGACTCGCTCGACACAAACTCCGGGCGGACTTCGCTCGGGAACGTGCCAAAGAAGATCTGGTGCCGGCACTGCAAAAAAAGATGCTCAATCTTATCCCACCGCGGGTGGATCCCGTCAGATCCATAGGCGAATGCATTGGGCGAGATGAAACGTGACTGCCCGTGCCGGTTTGCGAACCGGGCCACCGCATCGATCGAACGGTGCCGCATGCAGTGGCCGAAGATCTGGGGGGTCTGGCAGTACCCGCAGGCATGCGGGCATCCCCGGGTGATCTCCACATAGCCTTTCATCCCGGAGAACGCGGGATAGGCATCGAGCCGGACGCTGCTTTTTGCAGGTTCATAAAAACTGCCGGTCATCACCCCGGGGATACGGCCTTCCCCGCCATTGCGGAGATCCTCCAGCAGCCGGGGGAGGGTGTACTCCCCTTCGCCAACGACCACGTAGTCCGCATACCCGGCCACCTCCCGCGGGCAGGCCGTTGCATGCGGGCCGCCGGCAATGGTAAGACAACCGGCAGCGGCAATCTCATCACGGTATGCCGGCGCATTGATCGAATTGAGGCTGTAACAGGTCATGTCATCTGCAGGGCGGTCAACCGGCTGCAGGAGAAAACCATCACGCTCGCATGCAGCATAGAGCACTGCATACGAGTTCCGCGCCGCATGGATCCACCGCCAGTTGACCTGCATTGCCGGAACTATTCTGTATACACGGGGAAAAAGAGAGGGGGTTGCCGGCCTTACCGGGTGCGGTACTCGCTTAAGACATCCGCAACCTTGTATTCCTGCCCGTTCACTTCGGACACATAGATGACAACACGGTCAGTCTGTTTGGTACCCTGAAGTGTGGTGGTGGCATCCTTATTGATACCCAGGTTCGCCTGTATTGTCTGCCCGTCAGAAGTGTAGAGCACGATCCGGGCGGATTTCACCAGGATCTGGCCCTTGCCGCCCCCCATAACAACCGGGATCTGCCCGAGGTAGTCTTTTTCCTGGACGAACACGGTAACTGCATTATTGTCCGGGACTACGTCCGTAGGAGACACAACCAGGTTGTTCTGCGCCGATGTGGGCGACGCCTGCGTGGCAGCGGCGGTTCCCGCCGTTGCAGGCTGTGTTGCCGGGGTGCTGGTCGTGCCGGTGCATCCGGCAATGCCGATCGCTGCGCAGATAAGGAGGATTACCAGGAAAGAAAGTTTATACTGCATACCAGAATGTACGGGCAGGCATTATTTGATAATTGCGCTCTTTTAAAATGCCGGATCAGGCATCCGGAAGGGTGCCTTCATACTCCATTTCGCCAAGGTCGCCGTCCACGGTGACCGGCGTCCCGTTTTTCAGCCGGGCAAGCGAAAGACCTGTATGGTCGATCATCGGGATACCCCCGATAATGGCCCCGGTTGCGATGATCGCTTCCGCCTCTGTATTGATGATGGCCGCAGGTGCGTGCCGGTTCCGGCTCAGTGCATAGAGCACGTACGAACCCACGGTGGAGCCCTTCCCGTACGGGAACGCGAGCACCGTACCGGCAATACTGGTGCCCTGCAGCGGGTGGCCTTTTTCCACGATAATCCCGGATTCCGGATCAACGCCGGACAGAAAGGAGATCGGTGCCGGGCTGACCAGCAGCGGGCCGCTCGCCCTGCCCCGGGAAATTCCTCTGCCCCTGATACGCAAAATCACACCACATAAATGGTTGAAGTGCTGTATATAATAGTTATATGGAAGAGACTGCCGTTAACAACACAGCAGCTCCCTCCGAGCTAAAATACCAGATCCAGCTCAACGAGCTCGAAGCTTCCCTTCTTGACCTGAAGGTGAAGGTGGACGAGCTCACCAAAGAGAACGGTCAGCTCAAGCGGGAGAACAACCAGCTCAAGCGCATGCCGCTTTTTGTTGCCGTTGTGGTGGACATCCTGGAGAACGGGGAGATCTACCTCCGCCAGCAGGGTAATAACCAGGAGTATCTTACCAACGCGCCGGAAGAGATCCGGGCGCTGCTGAAGCCGGGTGCAAAGGTTGCGGTCAACAATGCCCTTTCCATTGTCAAGGTGATCGGCAACATTTACGATTCCCGTGTCCGCGTGATGGAACTCGAGGAATCACCGGCGATCTGTTACGACCAGATCGGGGGTCTTGCAGACCAGATCAAGGAAGTGCGGGAAGCCGTCGAATACCCGCTCACGAAGCCGGAGATATTCCGGCGTATCGGTGTCGAACCGCCAAAAGGCATCCTCCTGTACGGTGCGCCGGGTACGGGAAAGACGCTGATAGCAAAAGCGGTAGCCCATGAAGCGAAGGCCACCTTCATCCGCATGTCCGGAAGCGAACTTGTCCATAAGTTCATTGGCGAAGGTGCCGGGCTTGTCCGCGAACTTTTCCAGCTTGCCCGCGAGCGGGCCCCCGCCATCGTCTTTATCGATGAGATCGACGCTGTCGGCAGCATGCGTACCAATGACGGCACCTCCGGCAGTGCCGAAGTCCAGCGGACACTCATGCAGCTCCTTGCCGAGATGGACGGGTTTGACAACCGCGGGGATGTGCGTATCATGGCTGCCACGAACCGTGCAGACATGCTGGACCCGGCACTCCTGCGGCCGGGAAGGTTTGACCGTCTGATCGAGATCCCCCTGCCGGACAAGGACTCCCGGCTCCAGATCCTTAAGATCCACTCCCGGAAGATGCATATCGGGAGCGTGGATCTCGAAAAAATTGCAACGATCACCGAGAATTCCACGGGAGCCGAGCTCGAAGCTGTCTGCCGTGAGGCCGGCATGATGGCCGTGCGGCGGGAAGCGGATGATGTCGGCATGAACGACTTCATGGATGCGGTCCGGAAGGTCAAGAACGAGACCGTGGCGGACAACCGCATGTATACCTGATCCGGTCTGCTGCCTGTCACCGCCACCTTTTTAGGAGATCCGGATGAACATACTCCTGATTCAGCGGGATGGTACCGATCTCCACCATACGCTCTTCTCTTCCGAGACCAGCCGGATGGCACTCCGCTTCTACCACCCGCAGAAGAGACCCTGCGGCGTATCCATCACCTGCGCCACGCTGGGCAGCGCCCTCTCCCTCGTAAAAGAGCTCCGCTGGTACATCCGCCGCTATGTCCGGGAGCCCCTTTTCGAATTCCAGAAGGGGATCTATTTTACCCACCAGCTGGCGCAGGATGTCTATTACGAGAGGACTGCCATACTCGGCCCGGGGTGGAAATACCGGAAGCTGTACAGCTTCAAGAACGGGAAGATTATCAGTTCGGTGCCCATGTCACCGAAATCGACTCCTGAGGAATACCACCAGGAATATATCGGTACAGACAGTTCGATCGAGATCTGGTGCACGGAAGACGATGTGGAGGAAGGCGAGCTGCTCGCGGAAGAGGCTGAGGACACGGGAACTGCGGTGCCTGATGAATAACCGGTTAAAAAAAACAGGAGATTGGTTATTTCCATGGCCCTCGTTATGGGCAATTACCGGCGTGGAATCGTGGACCTGCCGGTGGAAAATGTTCCAGGGTTCATGGAATAACTGACTGCGAGGAACAGTACCGTTATGGCGAGGAGACCGAGTCCTTCACATGCCCTTATAAAAACCGAATATTCCCCCGGGGATCGGACTTCCGTCATATTATTTACTCCCCCCAAACTCAACGGTGCCTGTACAGACCTTGGAGAGGATATTGTTGAGGATTTCCTTCTCTTCGAGGGTCGGCGGGAAACAGGGATCGGTCAGGGTGGTTTCGAGCTGCCGCACAACATCGCCAATATTAGTCACGTATTCAGCGCTCCGTTCTCTGAATATTACGTTGCGTGCACAGCGTTATATATTGCAAAAACAGGAGAGGTTCCATCTTCATAATTCATAGTTCAGTGATTGAACCGGAGGGTTATATGGCCGGGTACACCGGCCATCAGGATGATCAGATCTAAAAGGGATAAAAATACCGGGTGCATCCGGTGTGCGGAAGATGCCCCGCCTCTCGTCATCAGGATGCTAAGGCGCCTCTCCCTTAAGCAAACATTGCGCCTTCGACATCCACCGGACCCCGGTTGAAGTCAAGGCCGACCTTTGCAATGGCTGCGACAAAATCTTCCTGCGTAATAGCTGATTGTTTTTTCCGGATAGCAAACATACCTGCTTCCATGCAGATTGCCCTGAGATCGGCACCGTTTTTGCCATCTGTCACGCGGGCTACTGCAGCAAGGTCTACATCCTCGTGAACGGTAAGTTTTCTGGAGTGGACCTTCAGGATAGAGAGCCGGCCGGTCTCGTTCGGGAGCGGGATCTCGATGATCCGGTCGAACCTGCCTGGACGGAGAAGGGCCCGGTCCAGGATATCGATCCGGTTCGTGGCACCGATGATCTTCACGTCGCCCCGGTTCTCGAACCCGTCCATGCCCGCCAGCAACTGCATCAGGGTGCGCTGGACTTCGCGGTCACCTGAAGTATTGGCCTCCGTGCGTGATGCACCAACAGCATCGATCTCGTCAATGAATATGATGGTCGGGGCCTTCTTCTTCGCCAGGTCGAAGAGTTCCCGCACCAGTCGCGCCCCTTCGCCGATATATTTCTGGACCAGCTCCGAACCCACGACACGCATGAAATGGGCATTGGTCTCATGGGCCACCGCCTTTGCGAGCAGGGTCTTTCCCGTGCCCGGAGGGCCGTGGAGCAGCACGCCTTTCGGCGGGTCAATACCAATGTCCTGGAACAGTTTCGGGCTGTTCATGGGGAGTTCAACGGCTTCCCGGATCTCATTTATCTGCTTATCAAGACCCCCGATGATATCGTAGGTCTCCTGCGGGGAGTCGACGAGCTCCATGCCGTAGACCTGTGCATCGAACGACGTAGGGAGCAGTTCGACAATAGCAAGCGACTGCTGGTTGAGTGTGCAGCGTACCCCCGGCTTGAGTTCCCCGATATTAACCGANNATGATCAACGGCGGGCTCCGCAGCTGCTCGCTCTCGCTCTTGAGCTTGCGCACTTCCCGCTCGTACCGGATCTTCTGTGTTTCGATGTACCGCTTGTCAGTCTCGACCTGCCGGAGTTGTTCCCGGAGCTCGAGATTCCGTGATTCGAGGTTGCCGACCCGCTCCGTCATCTGTGCCTCCAGTTCATGCTTGTCATTCTCGATCTGGGCGAGCTGTTCGCGGAGCTGTTCCGACAGGGTGCGATAGAGTCGGTACAGTTCTTCGGGTGTCTGAGGGTCTGTTGACTGATGGAGGGTATCGGCCATCTCGTGCCTCAGGTAACTATATGGAGAAACTCCCTATAAAGTGTTTGTGAGAAGGCAAACCTGCCGGGCGAGCGGTTTTGGGTATTCAGTGGGAATTTATACTCGCACGGGCTATTTTGTTGTGAGATTATGCAGTGCGAAATGTGCGGTGAAACAATACGGGGCGTTCCGAAGCTGGTCCGGGTAGAGGGGGCCGAGCTTTCGGTATGCAGTAAATGCGAGAAGTTCGGCACTGAGGTACAACAGGTGCGCCGCACGGACATCCGGGCGCCGCAGAAAGGGCCGGCGGCACGCCCGGCGCCGGCACCTGCCGTCGGGGCAGCACAGGTCAGGTACAAGCGGGACATGTTCGACTATATGGAGGGGGAGATTGTCGAAGATTATGCAGCCCGGATCCGGCATGCCCGCGAGGAGAAAGGGCTTTCCCAGAAAGACCTTGCCATGCAGATGAAGGAGAAAGAGCACCTTATCCGTAAGATCGAGAACAGCGAACTGATCCCGGAAGAGGGTGTGCGGAAGAAACTGGAAAAAGCCCTGGACATCCGGTTGCTCGATACCCCGGCCGGTGAGGAGGAGAAGAAAGCCCAGAGCAAACTCACGCCCACCCTTGGCGACCTGACGGTTATCAGGAAAGCCAGAAAGTAATTTTTTTTAAAGTTTTCACGCAAGGTCGATCACTGCGTTGTGCTGAAGAGTTAACAAAGATCGTGCCGGAAGGAAGCCGGCAAGATCCCTGCTCTCCCATCCCATCATAGGAAAGATTACGGAACAACTTTAAATACGGCCGGGATGCTACCAAATGATGGATGAAAAAGACCTTAGTATTGATCGGATCAATCATGGTAACGATTCTGCTTGTTGTATCTGCCGGGTGTACTACCCCCACAACGGGCAGCAACTCTTCCGCAGGTACACCTGCCACGGCAGCGGGCGGGAACGTTTCTGGAACAACGGCCTTTCCCACAAACCTGCCGGCAGCAACTCCTTTTGTGACTGCTAGCGGGATTGGTGAGAGCGGGATCCAGCAGGTAGCGACAAAGGGTGATAAAGTATCGGTATATTATACCGGAACGTTTGAAAACGGCACCATCTTTGAATCGAATATGAATGATACGACGCCCGTCGAGTTTACCCTGGGCAATTCGAGCGTTATACAGGGTTTTGAAGAAGCGGTCATGGGGATGTCGCTCAACCAACAAAAAACGGTGAACATTCCTGCTGAAAAAGCATACGGGGCATACAATACGAGTCTTATCCGGACGGTAATCCGCAACGGCCCGATTGCAAACACCACCTTTGTCGAAGGGCAGTCCTATTATATCCACGACAGGACAACAAACGCAACCAGCATTGTAAAGATCCTGAACGTTACTCCGATAACGGTTACCTGGGATGAAAACAATCCGCTGGCTGGCCAGAACTTCACGTTTACCATAAAACTTGTCAAGATCAGCCGGCCGTGAACCGGCAGGATCCGGTTTATTTTCTTTTTTCACCAGCGTTCCTGAAATGACGCAACGTTTTTTATGATGGGAACATACCCGTGGCCAGAGACCGTTTATGTTCTTACGGTAAATATCTCAAAATCCACCGGGAATTTTGGTTGTCCCTCTTCAGGTTCAGGCCTCCCATGCCAGTGCAGATCCCGATCTGTCTTCCTCAGCCACGGAGGTCCGCGGGTTATTTCTGTCGCTGGCAGACGCGTTCTGCATGGTGCGCTCCTGTCCTGGAGAAGAGTCAGATCGTCTTTTTGTTCCCGTACCGGGGCTCCATTTTCATTGTGCCGTCAGCCTGCATGATCCGGACCATTGCATGTTCCACCGTAGTGTCAGGGAAATCCTCCTGGTTTATCCTTCCCGGCCTGATCTCGATGCTGCCTTCGGAGGAGACTGCAATGGACGGGGATGCTGACGGGCCCGTCACAACCGTTTCCTGCTTTAGCTCCTGACCGCTGCGTTTCCCTTCCTGCCGGGACACCGCCAGGGTGACCGTTTTGAGGTCGACCAGTTCCGCGAGCAGTCCCCTGACCAGCGCTTCCATATCCCGCACTCGTTTTTCCAGTACTGCGATCCGTTCTTCCTCATCACCGGTTGTTGAAATTTCCATACGTGTAATCAGTTACTCCCGAATACCGGGTTCGTTCCCGGGAAATGTGATCTTTTAAATCAGTCTTAAATTACACGTACTGGTATCCCTGACATATTATAACAAGGAGTAGCCTACCGGCATGGGCCGGATGGGAGGATGAGCCGTGCCTGTCATTCCGTCGTCATTTTTTAGATATCGACGAGAACCAGGCCCGGGGCCCTTCGGCCCGTGTGCGGCTTTCGAAGACCGCCGGCCTGATATAATTGATGGACCACCCGACCCGGAAGCTGTCCTGTATCTCTTTCTTTGAGATTCTTCTCGGACCGTATCCGCCGGGTTCCCGGTCGGAAAAGCAGAGCATAAAGTATTTCCCGGTCGGGGAGAGAATGGCTGCAAGATTATCCACATAAACCGCGCGGTCTTCATCGGACAAGGTATGGAAGAGCCCTGAATCGGTGGCGGTATCGAACTTCCGGTCGAGCCGGAAGAGCTCCAGTGCGTTCAGGACAAGGAAATGTACCCGGAGCTCTCTTTTGTCAGCCTTCTCCCTTGCCTTCTGGATCGCCAGGGGTGCGGAGTCGATCCCCCAGACCTCAAACCCTTCCCCGGCAAAGAAGAGCGCATGCTCCCCGGTCCCGCACCCTATGTCCAGGACCGATCCTGTTATCTCCCCCCTCCGGACAAGTTCGATAAACTCCTTCTGGGGCCGGCCGATGTCCCAGGGAGGCCTGCCTCTGTATGCCGCGTCAAAGAAATCCATACGTCACCATAGATTCTGATATGTTTATCATTATTTCGGCAGCGGTGGATTCCTCACCGGTTATCTGAAGGGACAGGGGTATCCCGTATCTTATCCGACAGATAGCGGGAAATAAAAAAATATCCGGAACGGTATTACGGGAATATCCCCCGCCGGTATTGTCTGAAATGGTTAACTACATTAACTATTTATTCTGCTGTTTTCAACCTTATAATCTGATATCCATGGACCGTTTCGAACGCGTTGTCGAGAATATATCCCGGCTGGGCACATCCATGTTTGCGATACGCGAGCAGGGAAAACGACCCATAACACGGGACCCGGAGTTCGTGATACTGTCTGTACTTACCACAGAGAGTCTCCCCATTTCGGAAATCGGCAGGCGGCTCCACCGCTCAAAACCCGGCATGTCGGCCCTGATAGGCAGGCTTCTCCGTGAGGGCAAGGTCAGACGGATCCCATCGAAAGAAGATCACCGGGTAACCATGATCGCGATCACGGGCAGGGGGCGTAAGGCAATCCGTGCGAAGCGGAGTGAACTGAGGGACAGGATCCAGATGATTTTTTCCTCTCTTGCCGATGAAGAAATTGAACGGATCGATTCGTGCCTGGCTGAACTGAATTCCATTATTGCACGGTTAAGGGTTGAATAATATGACAGCCACCGAAGAGACCGGGACGGTTCCCGATTCAAAGGGAAAAATTGCGCCGGAGAGCGGAGAAGGAAAACAGGATACCCTTGCAAAGAGGATCCGCAGCCATCCGTGGTTCAAAAAAGCCCTCATCGTCCTCATCGTTATTATCGCTCTGGCCGGGATCCTCTACTGGAACGACTTACAGAGCAAGATATATGTCGAGAATGCCCAGATTACCGCTCCGGTGATCTCGCTTACTCCCGATACTTCGGGTGCTATCAATGAGTTGTATGTCTCGGTGGGAGATCCGGTTAAAAGGGACCAGATACTCGCGAAGGTCGGGGATGAGGTTATCCGTGCGAAGACATCAGGGGTGGTTACCGGCGTGGAAGACACCCCCGGGCAGACGGTTACCGCCCTGAGTCCCGTGGTCTCCATGATCGACACGCGAAAGCTTCGTGTTGTCGGAAGGGTAGAGGAAGACAAGGGCCTCAAGGATATCTATCCCGGCCAGTACGTGGAGTTTACCGTGGATGCCTACCCTTCCTCGCAATACCAGGGGGTGGTCGAGAAGGTTGCACCGGCTGCCCGGGAAGGCGATGTTGTCTTCAGTATCTCGGACAAGCGGCAGGAGCAGGAATTTGATGTCACGGTTTCCTACGATGTCACCGCCTACCCTGAACTGAAGGAAGGTATGTCCGCAAAGATGTGGATCTACAAGTAATCCTCCTCACTCATGGCAGACAATGACCGGTTGAAGTGGCTGATCCTTCTCACGGTTATCGTGGGTACCTTCCTGGGCAGGCTGGACCAGACCGTGGTCTCGCTCGCCGTACCGAAAATCATGGAGGATTTCAATATCCTCACTTCGGAAGCCGGCTGGATAGCGACCGCATACATCCTGGCAAATGCGGTTTTCGTGCCGGTCTGGGGTAAGCTTGGCGACACCATCGGCCGGAAAAAAGTCTATGTCTGGGGTTTCCTCATCTTCATTGTCGGCTCGATCCTCGCCGGTTTTTCCTGGGATCTTGGCTCGATGATCGTCTTCCGCATCATCCAGGCGATCGCGAGCTCGGCCGATTATCCCACCGCCATGGCGATTATCACGGTTACCTTCCGCGACGGGAAGGAACGGGCCCAGGCGCTGGGTATCTGGTCCTCTGCCTTTGCAGCATCCGCGGTGTTCGGCCCGCTCATCGGAGGCCCGCTTATTGATAATTTCGGGTGGCGTTCGGTCTTTTTAATCAATCTTCCTGTCGGCCTTATCGGACTTGCCATGGCTCTTGCCTTTATTCCGGAATCGGTGAGTGACCGGAAGAGCGCATCTTTTGACTGGTGGGGGGCAATCACGCTGGGCATTGCGCTCTCCCTCCTTGTCTTCGGACTGGACCGGAGCTATGACTGGGGCTGGACCTCGCTTCCCATCGTGCTCTGTTTTGCCGGGTCCGGGATGTTCCTGTATATCTTTTACCTGATAGATCGCCGGCATCCCGAGCCGATGATCGATTTCAAGTACCTTAAAATACCTGCTTTTGTCTGGACGCTGGTCAACAACTTCGTGGTCTTCATGGGTATGATGGGCGGGATCTTCTTAATCCCCATCTTCGACCAGGTCTTCCTCGGTTACAATGCCACGGAAACAGGTTTCCAGTTCATGCCCATGGCCTTCTGCATGATCCTCGCGGCACCTCTTGGCGCAACACTGGTGGGGAAAGTTCAGCCACGCTATGTCATCGCGGTCAGCACCTTCGTTGCAGCTATTGGCATGTACCTGTTCATGGGTCTGGATGTCCGTTCCGGCCCGGATGACCTTATTATCCCGCTCTCCGTCATGGCATTCGGGATGGGATTTGCCATGGCCCAGCGTACCGGAATCATTGCCGCGATAGTCCCCCGTGAGGAGATCGGCAGCGCTTCCGCAGTTCTTGCTCTGGTACGTAATATCGCCGGCGCTTTCGGGATTGCCATCTTTACCACCCTGCTCAACGATTCCATCGAGAGCAATATGATCGCCCTTACCGCCCATACGGTGGTGAACGTTCACACTGCTGCAGTAACGCAGCTGGCCTCCAGTCTTATAATCCTGGATGCACAGATCCTTGCCTACCGGACGGTCTTTTTCGTCTCGGCCATCTTCCTGTTCGTCGCTGCCGCACTCGCACTCCTGATCGATGTCAAGGAGACCCCGGAAGGGGAAGAGGTTATCCTGGAGATCTGATTTCACCAGATGAGGAGGGAACGTTCAGGATGAGGGGAGACCGGGTTCCGTCATAAAAAATCCGCATATATTCAATTTTTTTGCTTTTCCCGGACCCGTGCGGAAAAATAAAGGATATGTCCCGGGTTATTTTACAATGGTCCCGTCAACCCGGTATTCCGGTATGCATTCACCGTCAAGGTCAGTCTCGAATGTATGCGACAGCCCGGCTCCCATGGTACCTATGAAAACGGACCGCGAATCGCGTATGGTCCCGGTCTGCGTATCGACAAGGTTGAAGTTCAGCACCGCGTTATCCACCGTGGTGTTTCCTGCATTATATGTATACCCGGTAACTTTCTCGTAACACCCGAGGCCGGGCGACCAGTCCCCGTGATATTCATAGTGGGCCCGGATCGTGTTCTGTACCATCTCCTGGCCGGCAGTCGTATCCGATGTGCATCCCGGAAGAAATACTACCGCGATGAGGAGCAGGAAAACAATGGCAGTCTGTTTCATCGGTCATCTCTTTATCTTTCTGTTCAGTTATCTGATTATCCTATCTCGCTATTTGGAACTGCTGGTCTGTCCGGTACGGGCATGTCTTTTATGGCGAAACCTTCTATTCCATAATGTGGATGAGCTGTTCATCCCCTCAGTGCCGGGCGATCACCCGTACTATCGTTGTAAATCAACCAAAAAACAGGTATTTTTCAGGAAACTGTTCCGGTGTGCCGGTAGGGAACGCAGAAGCTGTGGGTTGCAATTTGCGGGAAACCTATAACATGAAATAGAGAAGGGAAGTAAATGTTATAGAGGTCAATGTATGGTAACAGAATCCAAAAAACAACCGGATAAGTCAGCAAAACCGGCCTCCCCCTGCGGGAGCGGCTGTCCGGATTTTGTCTCAAAAACCTGTCCCGGTGAAGTCAGCGGGTGTGCATTATACTGGCGTTTTTCCCAGGGTCTCAGATGACAATAACCCGGGAAGCAGTGAATGGTATTTTTTGCTCTGGAGAAACCCTCTTTTCACGTGATGATCTCTCCCCTTGCGCCAACCCTGTCCGCCATTGGGAGCGGGGGCGCATTGCGATGCCCCGGCATTGCCTGAACTGAAAATTTCTCTACGATTGCATACATATGAAACGGTACGATCGCAACCGGGGGATGCCATCGCGGCGGGGGAAGAGCCCAAAAGAGCGTCATAATTAATATCAGATGATTTCTAAAGAGCAGTATTTTTAATCTGCCTGGACGGGAAACATGAGAGTAAATCCCCAACCTGTTATAAAAAAGCCAGACCCTGAGACGCGATGCGGCATCATCTACACGCAGGTTTCCGGGAAAAAATAAAAAGGGGGTAAAACCCCGGCCCTGACTTTGGAGGGTAGAGGTAACGANNGTGCAGGGATGCACTGATATTTGTATAGTTTATTTTACATTTTGTTTTAAATACTTTCCTATTTTGACATATCAAACTGTCCCTGGAGACGTCGGATCTGCACGGTCTCAGGGAATGGAGTGTATCACACCCCAGACTCCTGCCCGGATCCTGGCAGATCTCCATGAACGGCAAATTACGTGTTGTCCGGGTTGACAATCCGCCCGATAAAGAGGATCGCCCCGGTATCATTATCCTGAATCAGGAAGATGAACGGGTGGTCGGCCCTGAAGACCACCGGCTTCTCCGGAGCGGCCGCACCAGCCCCCATCATGATATGCGTGGCAGCCGCTGCTTCAGTCCCTTCCTCATCCACATTCACATACGCACTATGGATCACAGCGCTGATATTCAGGTTCCTTGTACCGTCCATACCGGAGAAGTCAGCCGCACTGCCGAAGGCGTCGGGCATTCCCATTGAAGCAAGGGGATCGGCCAGCGAATAATCCGTGCGGGTCACAAACCTGGGGAAATACACCATCACGCGCCGTGTGGTGGCCGACTGCTCCAGTGCCGAAAGGTTTTCGGGATCGAGTGCGGCTTCTGCGGCTGCCAGACTGCTGTTCCTGGGCAGGAGGACGACCATGGAGAGGCCGTTCCCGATTCCGTGTTTATACGGCATGGAGAGCATCTGGAGATCCCCGGTCTCTGCGTACGGGTACCGGGCTTCCTCAGCCGTCTGCTCCATCATTTTCACGGTGACCGTCTCTGGCGGGGATACATGGAAATCCGCGTCAAGAGTATTTTTCGGGTCGAACTGCCTCACCCAGGTGCCTTTGAAGTACACGGCATTGGTGATCCCAAGACGGGTAGAAGGATCAACAGAACCGGGGGGCAGCAGATCGGTAATCTTGTTATTCGTCTTTTCTGCAACCCATGCATTGATGGCCTGCCGGGATGCCTCCGGCTGGCCGATGAAGTCAAGGCTGGTGGTATTAGCCGCGTACCAGCGCCGGACCGTGCCGGTGTACGCCGGCAGGAACGGATAGGTCTTCTCTGCCCAGAGGGCGTTTGCAGTGCAGAGGGTAAAGTTCCTGTCTCCCCCGGCCAGGCCGGCGAGAGAGCGGGAGTACCCCTGCCGCAGCGTTTCACTGTCAGCCGGGAAATGGAAGACCGCATGGATCTGATCTGCGGTGGTATTGCGGGCCCCTTCGTATGCGATCATAAATGCAGACGAGATCGAAAACGGCGAGAAGAAAAGGTTGCCCTCCATATACCGGGGATCCCGGGCCAGCTGCAGGTACATGTCCCGGGCAAACTGGTTATCTGCCGCAACCACGGTTGTTTCGTCAGCCGTTGCCAGAGTCTCGTTGCCGGCTGGTTCGAGTGCGCCATGTGGTACTTCGATCGCACAGGGA
The DNA here is from genome assembly GCA_003157895.1 of Methanoregula sp. Taxonomy (GTDB): domain Archaea; phylum Halobacteriota; class Methanomicrobia; order Methanomicrobiales; family Methanospirillaceae; genus Methanoregula. The sequence continues at coordinate 37,600 of PMKW01000167.1, forward strand.
TTGGTCGATGCGACCGGGCCGGGCAGGAAGATGCATCCCGCAATGAGGATACCGGTGATGAGCAGCAGGGACAGGGCAAACAGGGCAGGGGTTCCGTGTTTCATAATCAGTGATGGACAGGTTCGCTCTTATACCTGGCGTTAAGTGCGGGTTTTTTTGGCCTTATGCTTTTTCGGGAACCCCCTATGATTCCGGTCACACCGTCGGAATCTCCATAGGAAATGGGGGGCAGTCATATATCTGACATTATATGGCTCTCATAGTTGGTCAGGTGGGGGTACCTGCTGTAGTAGGGGATGGACCCTTTTCATGGAAAGTGCGGGACCCGGTTTACGAACAGGGAAGCGGGGTTTCTGGAGATGGCGTGGAGGAGAACGAAGAACGTTTCAAAGTTCTTCGGGGCAATAATTGCAAGGCGATCCGGATCGTGAACATGGGAGTGCCATTCTACGGTTTTTTCCGGCAGTTTCCGGGGCCCGATTGCATTCATGTTTTAAACGGATTTATCACTCATCACAACAATCTAAATAAGAACAAGAAATTAACTGTAAATCCAGTTGGCAGGAGTTTATCAATGTCTCGTGGAAGCGGATACTATGTCATACCCATCGCAGTATTCCTCGCAATACTTCTCATCATACTTCCGGTCAGTGCCTCCAATACCACACCAACGACAACCGTCGCCACCACGCAGACTACCGAAGTCACTCCAACGACAACCGTTGCCACCACGCAGACCACCGAAGTCACGCCAGTGACTACCGTTGCCACCACGCAGACTACCGAAGTCACGCAAGCGACTACCATTACAACTACGCCGACAACCACCGCCACACCAGCGACAACTGTCGCCACTACAAAAACAACGGTCCCGGTTACCAAGACGACAACGGTAGGTAATACTACAAACCCGACCACATCCGGAACAGAGACCGGAACAACCGGCAGTGTAACGGTGCACTCATCTCCCACCGGCGCCAGTATCCTGATCGATGGTGTCTATTCCGGGATAACCCCGGGAAACGTAGACGGATTGGCGGCGGGAAACCATATCCTGCGGCTGACGTTGAGCGGGTACTATGATTACGAGGGCTCGATCTATATCGTTCCGGAAGAGGAGAACCAGGCATATGGCACCCTCCAGCCCACGAGCCAGGTCGTGTCAACCGAGGTGACCCCGGTCCCTACCGTGATCATTCCCGTGATCATCACGGTTGCCACGCCATTACCCACGCAGGATACGGGCCTGCTTGGAAACTCGGGGGTTCTCGTGGCCATAATTGGTGTCATTACCGCAGTGATCGCATCGGGGGCTACGATCTTCACCCACGTCAAGCCTCCCAAGAAATAGTAACGGGTTGCCTGCCGGAGCCGGGATTTTTTTGAATCTGTATTGATGATTATTTTTTATCTGAGAATTGGCACAAATTCTTCTCTTCTGTCAATTTTCAGGTACGCAAAATAATTTCTGAATTGCGACCGGGGCAGCCATTCTTTTCGTGAACTGCTCGATCACCGATAACGTATGCTAGTCGTTTCTCATTGCCACCCAAAAAAAGAAAAGATTGATCAGGCCCGGTTGATCAGGTTCACCGCATTAACCAGCGCCTCGACCGACGAGAGGATAATATCGTCCCCGCTCCCGCTGGCATCGAAGATCCTGCCATGCTCGTCCTCCACCGCGATGGTCACATGGCACATGGCGTCCGAACCGCCCGAGATTGCCTCGATGTTGAACTCCTTGAGCTGGAGTTTCGAGGGTGTGATCCCGAGGATGGCCCTGAGGGCTGCGTCCACGGGGCCGTTGCCCACGGCGGAGAAGACATGTTCCGTGCCGTTGACCTTCGCCCGGACGCTTGCTGTCGGAAGGGCGTGGTTGCCGGTCATGATGGCGATGTCCTGCAAATCGAACACTTTATTGTTCAGCTCGATGCCCATCACGGTCTCGGCGATCTCATAGAGGTCCGCGTCCGTCACCCGCTTCCCGCGGCTGGCAACGGCTTTCACCTTCTCGATGATCACGTCAAGCTGGGTATCGTCGGGTTCAATGTGGGCATCGGTCAGCATCTGCCGTACTGCATGCCGGCCAACGTGCTTGCCGAGCGTCAGCCGCCGGCGGTGCCCGACCATCTCAGGGGTCATGATTCCGGGCTCGAAGGTGGCCGTATTCTTCAGGACACCCTGCGAGTGAATACCGCTCTCGTGCGAAAAGACGTTCTCTCCGACAACCGGCTGGATGGGCAGGATAGCGATCCCGGAAAACCGGGCGATAAGGCGCGAAGTCTCAACGAGCCGTGCCTTCTCGATCCCGGTCCTGATGCGGTAGATCGACTCCATGATCATCACAGTCTGGGCAAGGTCGGCATTGCCTGCGCGTTCTCCGAGCCCGTTGACCGTCACCTGCACCTGCGATGCGCCGGCTTCGACCGCCGCGATCGTGTTGGCGACCGCTAAGCCGAAGTCGTTGTGGCAGTGGACATCGATGGGGCACCGGACCTCTTTGTGGATCCGGGTGATGAGTGTCTTCATTGCCGAGGGCGAGATGACACCGACCGTGTCGGGCACGTTGATGATCGTTGCCCCGGCATCGGCAGCCGTCTGGAAAACCTGAAGGAGGTAGTCCCAGTCCGTCCGCGTGGCATCCATTGCGGAGAACATGCAGAGGTCGGACCGTTTCCGGATATGGCCGATGATATCCGCGGTGATCTCCAGAACTTCCTTCCGGCTCTTGTTGATGGTGTTCTCCCGCTGGATATCCGAGGTCGGGATGAACACATGGACCATGTCGACATTGCAGTCAAGGCAGGTGTCAACATCGGCTTTCACCGAGCGGGCGAGCCCGCAGATCACAGATTCAAGACCGAGCTTCTGAATAGCCGTTACTGTCTCTTTCTCGGCTTTTGACGATGCAGGGAAACCTGCCTCTATCGCATGTACGCCGATTGCGGAGAGCTGGCGGGCAATCTCAATCTTCTGTTCAAAAGTAAATGCAATACCAGGGGTCTGTTCTCCGTCACGTAATGTGGTGTCAAAAACAGTTACTTCTTCACGAGCACAGCTATCGGTGAAGAAGACGATCCCCCGCAACATCCTTGCGAGCAGTCATACAGGAACATGTGCATGCGGATTATTTAAACAATCGCTGCACCAGGCCCGGTTCTGTTGTTTTTCCCCTTAAAACCGGGCCCTGTTACGATACGTTTAATACGGATTTACCCCTACATTATTAGGCAGTGCCCCGCCTTAACTCAGCCTGGTAGAGTGCGCGGCTGTAGATTGGTTTACCGTTCAAGGTAACTGCGCGGCTACCGCGATGTCCCCGGTTCGAATCTGGGAGGCGGGATTTACTGTTTAAAAGTGCCCAGGTAGTGTAGTGGCCTATCATGATTGCCTGTCACGCAATCGACTCGGATTCGAATTCCGACCTGGGCGTTGCTGCGATTTTTATGATATACTTCTGATAGCAGAGTGGTGAGATTCTCACGGGTCTCATTTCTGCGGCCTTTATCTTTTATCGGCATCAACAATTATGGCATGATGCTGAATTTCCGTATATTCACGATCACCGGCATCCTCACGGTACTTTTCCTGTTCAGTGCCGGCTGCACGCAGGCTCCGGCACAAACGCCGGCTCCCCCGGCAGAGGGAACGACCATCGTGACATTCTCACCGGCCATAACCCCCGCAGCCATGCAGAACGCGACAAAAGAGGAGATGGTCGCTTTCGTACAGGAAGCTGTTGCCTATGCAAAACAGAACGGGAAGGAAAAAGCCCTTGCCGAGTTCTCCAACCGGAACGGTTCGTTCTTCCGGGGCGTACTCTATATCTACGCGTATGACTACAATGGCACCACCATTGCCCACCCGGTGAACCCGGAGAAGATCGGGATTAACCGTTTGAACGAGATGGATGCTGAAGGCAACCTGTTCATCACGGACCTCCGGTACGCTGCATACAATGGCACGGGTTTTGCCACCTATGCGTACATCAATCCCATGCACAACAATACGGTGGAAAAGAAACTCGGGTATGCGATGAAAGTTGATGAGAGCTGGTGGCTGGGATCCGGTATCTATATCGGGCCGGCCGACATCCCGGCACCAGTTTCAACAACGCAGTTGTCATCCTAAAATTTTTTCCGGCAAGGAATTACGGTCAGTCCACCCGGTATCCCCTTTCCTGCAGGAACACTGCAATCCACGGCTCGGCCTTGCCGTCATCCTTCGGTCTTCTCCGGACAACCTCTTCCCACACGGCCCGGAGTCCCGGGTCATCGGAATGGAGATCGAGCGTCCCCCGCACCGTCCCGAGAAGCAGGCCGCGTACATCCGACACCCGCATCACCACACAGCGGTAGAATTTGCATTGCGCTGGGCTGTCGCGGTGGATCGTGCAGCGGAGGAGGTTCCCCTCCGGGCGAAGGAAGCGGCAGGCTGCCGGATTCCGTTCCGGAAAGGAAAAATCCCCAAAGATCGTCTGCTTGTCCTCGTCAACTTCTGCGGTAAACGGGGTGCCGGTAGAGACCGATTCGCAGTCGAACGTGAACGGCCCGGTCTGGCGCTCGATCACGATATAATCACCTAGGTACATGCAGCACGAACCGCACTGCCGGCAGCTAAAAGCCATGGGTATGGTGTACTATCTGTACCGGATTAGAAAAAGGGACCGGAAGACTCGTTTGTTGCCCGAGCTTTTCTGCCCGCAGCCTGTGGAACAGAGCGTAAAGATTACCGGAATGAGAGCAGTCCATGAGTTTTCCCTATCGTACACCCCCATAAAAGAGATTTAAATTGTTACCGGTACCGCTTACCAGACACAATACTCCGGGTTGCCATGTTTTCTTTTTTATTACTCTACCCTTAAACGGAGAGGGAACTTACCCTCTTAACCATAAACCTGATAAATATCTTTTTCATTATTAAGAATCAACCACTACCGGATAGTAGGCACACGTGGTACTATGGCCGATCTAGAACTCCACAGCGATGAAAACGTGCTCGTAAGGACACAAGGGGTCTATGTCAAGTCGATCCCGTTCGAGGGGATCCTGACGAACAAGCGGATCATCCTTTTTGACAGTGCAAAAAATATCCTGCCCCCCAAGGAGATCCCGCTTGTCACCATAAAAGAAATAGAAGCGGGCGAAAATGCAATCCGTGACCAGATCATCATAATCTCGGTCATGGCAAAGACCGGCGAAACGCGGCAGATGATCCTCACCTTCTCCCGTCAGGCTGGAGGGAACCGAATCAAAGAACGTGACGAGTGGATGCGGGTAATAAAGGAAAACGCCTCGTCGTCTTTTGATCAGGAAATCCCAAACGTGATCCCGGGACCAGAGCCGGCTCCTGTACGGGCAGGACTGACAGCAGGCCCGAGATATGAGATCGTTCACTCTTCCGTCCATCGTCCGGGAGACCCTTCCGGTGAGAATCATCCTGCAGGAACTGCGATGGATGGCAGGAGCCCGGTCCGGAGAGCAGGAGTAGCTACCCCGGTCACCGCTGTTCCGCCATCACCCGCGGTCAGGCAGTTTGATCCACCCCCCCTGGTCACGAGTATATTCTGTACGAAATGCGGCAACAAGGTTCCTGCCGGATCGGTTTTCTGCAATCGTTGTGGCTCTCCGATTTCCCAAATCCCCGTGGTATCAGCACCTGTGCAAACCCCCGCAGTTCCATCTGCCGTGAGAACACCGGCCGTCCGCCCCATCGATGAGGAGATCCAGTCCATTGAACCGCTTATCGAACGTTCCACGATGAAGATACCTGCCGAGGCGCTGCGGACCCTGCCGGCAGAAACCCCCGTCAGGAAGTCCTTTTCACGGGATAATGAAGAAGATGAACCTGCCCCGGCACGTACAGAGAAACCGGCTGGAAAGGTTTTTCTCCCCCGTTTCCTCTCGGCGAAATCCCCCAATGCTGCAGTTCCCGCTCCCGCTCCGTCGTACCAGGGCCCGGGTGATACGCCGCCCCCTCCACCTCCCCCCCGGCGCCGCAGCGTTATGCCGGGAAAAAAGACGATCCTCAATGCTGCAGTTGTTCTGGTCGTGATCCTGGTTGTCGCAGCCTGTGCCTTATTCGTCTATCCGATGCTGACAAGCGGCGATTTGACAATACCCTCCGGTTCAGGAAATGGCACTCCAACTCCCACATCCACCTCTTCGACCGTATTGCCTTCAGGAACCATTGTCATCAAAGAAACGCCGGCTCCAGTGATCCCTCAGACGGGTGTATATGTGCATGTCAATTACCTGGGTGGGTTCAAGGGAAGCTATGGGGTACCGGATACGATCACGACTGTACCCGGTAACTCCGGGGACCGTATCTGGGAAGTGGAGAACGCCACCAACAGCACCGTGCAGGCAACGTTCGAGAAACTGGACGGTTCCGCGCATGAACTCCTTGTCGAGATCTACAAGGATGGCAAAGTCCTCACGAGCGGTACTACTACGGTAGGGCATGGATCGGTTGCCCTGTCTGTTGACATGATTACCGGGAAAGCCGCTGCACCTGTCACCAGCGGCGTCGGCAGCACAGTAGTAACAACAACGGCGGCTGTAACAACAACCGCTGCTGCGGTGAAGACCCCCACACCCGCTGCAAACACGACAATGATAACAACAACTGCAACGACAACAACCGCGGCGGCCAATATCACGACAGCAGCTCTTTAACCCTTTTTTTACTTTCAGGTTCTCTCCGTTTTCTCTTCAGATATCCCCCTCATTTTCAGCATGCCGGTGCTTACATGTTTCCGATGTTATACAGTCTCCGGTAACCATTTCTCCTGCTCTGTAGAAATCATTTTAATATTTATTATGACGCTCTTTTGGGCTCTGCCCCCGCCGTTATGGCATCCCCCGGTTGCGATTGTGCCGTATTACCTGTATGCAATCGTAGAGAAATTTTCAGTTCAGGTAATGCCGGGGCATCGCAATGCGCCCCCGCCCCCAACGGGGCAGGGCTGGCGCAAGGGGAGCGATCATCACATGAAAAGAGGATTTCTCCAGAGCAATTTCTCCTTAAACCAGAAATTCAGGTCAGCATATCCTTCTGTCATTTGGTTGCTGGACATTCCGGCCAAGTTGTCCCGGACAAATCGGGGGCTTAGAAATAGCGGTTACGGGACTGATGGAATTACGGCCTGGGATCCGGCAGGATCGGTTACAACGGGCCAGATAATCCTTGACGAACTGGTACAAATCAGGCAGCAGCCCGAAGTGCAGCGAAAATAAATTAGATTATTTCTTTTCTGTCAGTTCAGCCGGTGCTTTTGCCGGCTGTTTTCCTTTTCTCCAGCGGTAGATGCCGTACCCGATAGCACCGAGGATTATGACTGGCAGCAGGGTGAACAACAGGATGATGATGGCATCGACCATGCCAAAGAACCCGGCAATTCCTTCATTAATAGTAGTCACGAAGTTGTGCCCGGTTTCGCCGCCGACCGGCTCGGGCTCCTGGAGGTTTACGTTGATGGTTGACATGTCGATACGGCTGTTTAAGTATTTCAGCTGGCCCTGAAGCCGATCCAGGTTTGTCTGGACCTGGTCGATCTGCTGCTGGACCTCAATGACGTCGCTGACCTTGACCGCCTTTTTCATGATCTCGTTATACTGGGCGAGCTGGTTCTGGTAAGAGGTGATCTGGGCCTGCACATCGACATATTGTTCGGTTACATCCTCACCCTGCGTGGAAACCGATTTGACTGTACCGATGGCTTTGACACCGGCGAGCGTATTCTCAAACTCTGCCTGGGGGATGCGGAGCACAACGGTTCCCGTGAGCTGGTTGTTGTAACCGGTCTGGATGTTCGAGGAGGAGAGATATCCCCCCTTGGCAATGACCATTGCCTTGAGGGCATCGACAGAACCTGGCACATCCTTTACTTCAAGCGTGATATCCGCTGTCTTGATGATCTTGGTGTCGGTTCCGATGGAAGAATCCGATGACGGGGCGCTTGTCGGGGCCGGGACCGGTACGGCACCGCCGGCAGATCCTGAATGGACCGCATTATCCGAAGCATAGATATTTGCCGGTTGCAGAGAGGACGATTTTTCCAGCGCAGTCGCAGTGGAGGAGCTCCCCATGCAGCCGGCTGCGGCAACCACAGCAATACATACAACCATGAGTGCGATGACTTTAAAGTTCATAGAAACATCATCGTTGTGTGAAATATAAAAATACCGTGTTGACTGCGAAGATTTTGGGAGTAATAACTGTATTTTCACCCTCGGGATTGTCCATCCAGCCATACCCTGCAGGTTCCTCTGTCCAATCCTAATGATTTTTCCCCCTGAAAAAAGCAGATTCCGGCCGTCTTTGGAGAGCGCCATTATCAGGTTGGATCAATGTCCGGAGTTTATCCTGAGTGAACTGTCGGTTGCCCGGTCACCTGAGGTCGCGCCAGCCCGGAGGGGAGCGCCCTGAAATCCGGTGACCACCATGATGCTTTACCCGGTGAGAGAGGTTATCGCGGGCCCGTAAGCAGGGGGATGGCAGACACTGGTTATTCCTCCCCACACCATTAATTTACATCCCCTCCAGTAAACCGTATTGCGATAAATACCTGTTTTTATATATACCATGCAGCGGCAGAATTCTCTCCTGACACCCTGTTTTTAAAAAACATCCGGATGGTGATCACGGTCCCCGTCGGGTCTTGTGATCGCTCTTAAATAAGTAAACGGGAGATAATTCAATGAGATACATGGTTGACGCAAATATTCCAAAAAAACCAGAATGTGCTGAAGAACTTGAGAAACAGGGGCTGAGCGAGCTGGTCAAGACGCTCCATGAACATACGGATCCCCAGGTGCGGCAGTACGCTGCGTACCTTTTAGGAAAGGCAAAGAACCCCCGGGCTATCCAGCCCCTGATCGAGGCGCTTGCGGATTTTGATAAATCCGTCCGCGAACAGGCAACGCTTGCCCTGTCTGCAATCGGTAAGGCTGCCATCGAACCGCTGGCCGAAGCCATGAAGGAACCCCAGTGGGAGACGCGGTACCGTGCTGCTGAAGCACTGGGTAAGATCGCGGATGAAAAAGCTGTACAGCCGCTCATCCAGGGTCTCAAGGACAACCGCGACCATGTCCGTTACATGGCAGCAAAAGGGCTTCAGGATCTGGGGGACTCAGACGCGGTTGACCCCCTCATCGTTCTCTTAAAGGATGAAAATGTCTATGTCCGGCTGATGGCGGTCCATGCCCTCGGTGTCCTGGGAGGAAAGAAAGTAAAAGCTTCCCTGAATAAAGCACTCGAATCTGAACAGGATGAGAAAGTCCGGGCTGCCATGACTGCCGCACTGCAATAAGCCGGTATACCGGCTATCCCAATTTATCAGTCGATCGTTGCGGGTGACTTTTTATCCCCGGTGAGGCATTTTTATTTCTCGATTTAAGGGATCCCTTTTTTGGTTCTGATGCTTCTTTTAGACTCTTTAAAGCCAATGCCGGTATAGATTTCGACGGAGTCATTTTCTTTGAGTCACGATAACGCACCAGAACCGGCATGAACAAAGCCTAAATATTGACAACAGTAACATTTTGTAAAGATGCATGATGCTATTGAGGATGCACGACTGCTCGATATCCTCGGGAACCGGAACCGAAGGCGGATCATTGAACTGCTGCGACAGAAACCCTGTTTTGTTACTGAGATCTCGGACACGCTGACCATCTCCCCCAAGGCAGTCATTGATCACCTGCAGATGATGGAACGGGAAGCCATCCTTTCCAGTCAGATAGATGAACGGCGGAGAAAATACTACTACCTGGCCAATGATATCCTCATTGACATCAGTCTTCGTGAGGTACAGATTTTCAGGAAGGAACCGCATGCGGATGATGAAGCGGATGAACGGCTGAAAAAATCTGTTACCCTGCTCGGGCGGATGATCAGCGCTCATGACCAGATCCTGGAAAACCTCGAACATGTCAATCATGATATTGAAATAAAAATCAACGATATTGCCCGTAACCATAAAGATTTATTCAGAAGCGAAAGAGAGATCACTGTAATCATAGCTCTCTCCCATGACTCCCTTACCGTTCCGGAACTGGAACAGGCCACCGGAATATCGGGCGGAGACCTTGCTTTGATCCTGAACCAGTTTGAGCGTCACGGGCTTGTGAAACGGATAGAGGATACCTATACACTCCGAGGTGTGCATGCAGAATAATCCGAACGGTCCTTACGATGATGTGTTCAGCAATCTGGCAAAGATCGTTGAAGATATTGTAAAAAACATGCCGGAAAACCAGCATGCCCGCATTGTCGGGTATACGATCATCACCCGCCAGCCTTCGTCTGACGACCCCCAGGTATACCATTTTGATCCGCCGGAAGACGATGATGATATTCCCTACGAAGTGATAGAATCCGATGACTGGATCTTCATTACGGTAACCCTGCCGGCTGACATAAAAAATGCTCCTTATGCTGATATCGACAGAGATCGTGTCAGTATAATTGTCGATGATAAATCCGTCACTGTCATGCTTGACAATCCGGTTGACCGCATCCATAGTCACTACCGTGTCCACCGCGGTGTGCTGGATATCATGCTGAAAAAAGTGAGACAATACTGAAATTTTTTTTAAACGATCCGGTTATCCAGGGCATTTATCAGCCCGGCGTCATTCCTCTGCATAATGAATCGGATACCTATAGGACAAGAAACAGGATTTTATCCCCGTTTTCAAAAAAGAATGGATTTGATCATAAGGGTTACCGGACAAGGATTTCAATTTTGGATGGTGTACAGGTTTACGCTTTGACCGGAAAATCTGTCGGCACCCACGGGGAGACCGGCTTTTTCCCGTTTTTTCTCTCGTGGAACTGCCTGAGCGATACGGTGATATCCCGGGTAAAGGCGAAGTACCCGATCTGGGTATTCCGGCAGAGTTTCATTGCCATGTCCATGAGCCCCCGGGGGTCAGGACGGGCTTCGCCAAGCCAGATGTGGAAGATGTTACCGCCATCGACAATCGGGAAGAAGACATGTTCGATTTCCATGCGTTTCGTAAGCGGGACATTTGCGCCGGGCGCAACGTGGGTGCCGTTTGTATAGTAGATGGGCAGATCGCGGCTCTTGCCCAGCTGTTCCAGCCCATCTTCGAGATCGCCCTTGATTACTGCTTTCGCGAAGTCGTGATAGCGCCGGTCGAGCAGGTCGGCAACCGCAAAGCGCTGTGCCGTAGTCTCGGCTGGTGTCCGCGCGAGTGCAATGGTCATGGAATTCTTGCGCGAGAGCTCCCTGCTGTAAATCTCCATTTCGGTCAAGGCCCGGATCGCGAGCCTGAAAGCCTCCTTGGACTCGTGGAGTTGTTTACCGGTATGGTGCTGGACCATCTCGTTGACCCCGACAACCCCGATAGTGTACACCAACCCTTCGAGATCGACCGCAATGGCGCCGCGTTCGCCCGTATTGGGATCTTTGGGGCGCTGCATGGCAAACGGCATGCGGCTGTTGGCCCGGATCAGGTCCATCCAGCGGCGTTTTATCTTGAAGATCTCGACGGCAACATCCATCAGTTTCCTGAGTTCTGAAAAAAGGCGGGCATCGTCGCCTTCGGCATTGTAGGCTGCACGCGGACAGTTCACGGAAACGACCTGCCATGACCCCATGGAGAAGTGGCGGCCGTCATCGAAAACCAGTTTTTTATCAAAATCGGAGTCCTTGTCGGCAACGGCAGAGAACTGGTAGGCGCAGCACTGGTAGCAGGAGATACCCTTACCGGCACCCCGGTAGACCGGGAGCTGGTTGTCGTAATAGGGCGTGCCGAACTTGGACGCGAGCTCGAAGGTCATCAGGTAGAGTTCCTGGAACGTGGGAAGGTCCGGGTTTTTCCGGTTGAACTCCTCGCGCTCGGCCATGAAGTCCGGTTCAATGGAGATCTCGGGCTTGGGGAAATTGAACGGCTTGCCCCAATAATCCCCTTCGAGCATCACTTCCATCAGCGCCTTGAAGAGCAACCTGACTTCCCGCTCGAACTCGCTGTAGGTCCGTCTCGGCGCAGATTTCCCGTCCCAGATCTTACCCTTGTAGACACAGGGCTTGTCCTGCCAGAGCGTGGGAACCCCCGGGGAGAGCTGGATAGATGAGAAGACCAGCTGACCCCCGCGGGCAACCATCATCTGGGTCATCTCGTATACGAACATCTGGACCATCTGCTTGATCTCATCGTAGGGCATGCCTTCCATAAACGGTGCAAGGAACGTGAGGAAGTTGTAATAACCCTGTCCTCCGGCAAAGTTTGTCTGGGCTGAGCCGAGTGCCTTGACTGCGTGGAGAATTGCCACCTCAGCCCGTTTTGCCGGGCCTGCTACGGATGCTTTCGTGCCGTTGCCGTCGGGCATAAGACCGTAGTAGAAGAAGTACCTCAGATCCCAGTCCTGGCAGAATGGCCGGGTTCCGAAATATTCGAGGTCATGAATATGCATCTCCCCGGAGAGATGGTGGTCGGCAAGGTCAGGTGGAAGCTGGAGCAGGTACTGCTCCTTTGAGATCTTGTCCGCTTTCTTCTTGTGGGAGGTCTCGGCATTCTCCTGCAGGTTTGCATTATCATGGGCTTCGAAGCCCCTGCCCACATCGATCTGGTGCGCATCGTATACCGGAGTACCTACCCGGGTGCAGACATTGCGGTACTGGATCATGCCCTTTTCAAGCAGGGTGATATTGACAATCTCCCTGATGAGCGGGCCCGAGAGGGACTTCAGTCCCATGTTCTTGATACGGTTCTCGACGTCAAGGGCGATCTCCTGTGCAGTCTCCTCGCTTGCGCCCTCATACCCGTAAAAAGTTTCAACGAGTTTGGTTTCTTCGACAATCTGACGGACAATGCGCTGGCGGTTCCATTCGATGATATGCCCGTCTGTTGTACGGACGTACGGGAGTGCCGGGACGGTGACGCCCTCAAATGTCAGCTGCTTGGTTTCCCGGTGTGCCATTATTCACCTGATATTAGTCTGGATAGGTGTTCTGTGTCCAGTTTGCCTGCAGGAAAGAGATCTGCAGATGTGAAAAAATCGTCCTCCTTCTGGAGCACGGGGGCTTCGGAGACAAAAACCCCGTTTATCCGGAGTTCCGTAAGCGATTCGGCAGATGACAGGTCGCGCTCACGGTACTGGTGACCGTTCTTTTTTAAAAAACCTTTCAGCAGTTCGCAATTCGGGCAATGCTCAAGCGTATAGACAATCAGTTGCGGACTTTCCGGCACAAAAACACCCTTCCTCTGTCAGCTATCCAATTGGAAGTATGTGAATAAAAAAATCTTGGTTTGTACGTGCGGATCCTGCCGGTGGTCTGGAGCGATTACCATTAGTAGGTGAATGGAATAATAGTACCGTAATGGTAAGGGCGTTTATCGCACTCGAACTTCCGGGTGAAATTAAGGACCGGCTAAAAGGTGTGCAGGAGAAACTCCGGGGCGGTTCGGCGCGCCCGACCTTTGTTGAACCCGCCCTCATCCACATTACGCTCAAGTTCCTGGGTGAGGTTGCAGAAAAAGATCTCCCGCAGGTGAGTGCCGTGCTCAGGAGCGTCTCTTTTTTACCGTTTCACGTAACCGCAGGAACCGTGACGGTGAATAACCCGAAACGCCCGCATACCGTTTGGTGTACAGTCAACGACGGGGGCGCGGGAAAAAAACTCTCCCACCTGGTTGAGGAGGTTCTTGCGCCGCTCGGGTTTGAACAGGAAGTACGGGGATTCACTCCTCATGCAACGCTGGCGCGGGTGAAGGTATCCGATCCGTCACTCTTCACCATCCTCCGAGCCCTGGAGGGAACCTCCTATGGTGACTGTATGATCCATGGGATGAAACTCAAGAAGAGTACCCTTACGCCACGGGGCCCGCTTTATGAAGACCTGCTGGAAGTGGTCTGGTGAAGCATCTCCCCCTTGAAGAAGAAGTTCTTGCCACCCTCCGCCCGACACAGCAGGAGCGCGACCATGTCTGCGGACTTGCCGGGCGCCTACTTGCATTGATAGCCGGGAGCGGGAAGGCGCAGGGGATGGTCGTGGGTTCAGTTGCCCGGCACACGTGGCTGCGTGGCGACCGGGATCTCGATGTGTTCATGCTCTTTGATCCCACCCTGCCACGGGAAGAACTCGAATTGCAGGGCCTTGCCCTCGCCCGCTCGGTTGCAGGAACTTATACGGATAAGTTGCACGAAAAATATGCCGAACACCCGTACATCAATGCGAATATCGACGACGTGGATGTGGACCTTGTTCCGTGCTACAAGGTTGACAGCGCAACCAGGATCCAGAGCGCTGTGGACCGGACACCGTTCCATACCCGGTATATTACAGACAGGATAAACGGTCTGATAGATGATGTGCTGTTATTGAAGCGGTTCACCAAAGCCGGCGGGATTTACGGGTCTGACCAGATGACCGAAGGGTTTTCCGGGTACCTGTGCGAACTGCTTGTCCTCCATTACGGTGGGTTTACCCCACTTCTTGAAGCGGCTGCCGGATGGCGACCACATATTGTTATCGATATCGAACACCATATGGCAAAGGAATTTGACGAGCCGCTGGTCGTGATCGATCCTGTTGATCCGCGGCGTAATGTTGCCGCCGCGGTCTCTCTTGACAAGATGGCGGGATTTGTGGAGCTTGCCCGAGGGTATCTCGCATCCCCCTCTGATGTTTTTTTTGCCCATCCGCCCGGGCGCTGCATCTTAAAGCAGGAACTTGCGGCTGTAATCCGGGAGCGGAAAACCTTCGTGTACGCTATCGTATTTGCCACACCCCCGTACATCCCTGAGGTAGTTGTTCCCCAGCTGAAGCGCAGCCTGTTATCGGTATGTGAACTTCTTGAGCGCAATGGTTTTGCGGTCCATCATGCGGATTACGATATGCAGCCGGAACAGTGCATGTTCCTCTTCGAGCTGCTTGTCGGAGAACTCCCTTCTATCCGACGGCATGCCGGCCCGCCGGTATGGAACCGCGTCAATGCCGACAAGTTCCGGGAAAAGCACCTTGCCGAACGGGCTGCCGGGCCTTACATTGCTGAGGGAAGGTATGAGATGGAACTACCCCGTGTATATACCACGGCAAAAGGTCTGCTCTCTTCACAGGAACTTCTGATAACCGCAAGCCTTGGCAAGCATATCCGTTTGTCTCTTGAGAGCAGGTGGACTCTTTTGGAGGGAGCAGACTGCTGGCAGGAGGAGTTCGCACCGTTTATTGCTGGTTTCTTCGACCGGTGTTCCCCCCTTGTCAGGATCCTGCGGAAACGGTAGGGATCTGAGGAGGGTTTCGGATTAACAGGAAAATCCGAAAAAAAGAACTGAAAATGTATTAATTTCGCTGACACGAAGCCCCCCTCTTGTGCCATCAGTCCCCCGTAAGGGGACGGGGCGCATTGCGATGCCGATGTACTTACTGTACACAAAAAACAGAGGATTTCTGGAAAGGTAATTCCGAGGCATCATACGCGCCCCCGCCTCCAACGGGGGCAGGGCTGGCGCAAGGGGGTAATATTTTTACCTGAATAATATCGATCGGCAAAATTGGAAAAAAATTACTTTTGGGTATTTTTTCTGATTTTTGCCGTCGCCAGTTTCTCGATCGCTGCCAGGTCCGCACCGGTCCCCAGGGTGAGTTTGTTGTTCCGGACTGCACTGTCGACAAATCCTTTACCCGCAGACGTACGGATAACCAGCGTAGTTGTCCCTGCCGGGGTTCCGACAGATCCGGCAGAAATATCTGAGAGAACTGCAGTCAGGTCGGTGCAATAGTGACAGCCTTTCCGGATGCAGGTCTCCAGTTCAGCGAGCGGAACAGTGGTTGTACTGCCGTCCTGTTTAAGGATCTCAAGTTTTCCCCTGACATCCAGTTTTCGGATCTCGTGAGGGTCGAGCTGGTAATGGGTCCGGAGTTTTCCCTGCATGAGTGCAGTATAATCGAAGGTTTCGGTACAGAACAGGCCGATGACAAGACGGATCGATTTTGCATAGGGTTTGAGGAGGTCATTCTCGCTCGTGCGGATCCTTGCAAGCGCCTGGACTGCACAGGGAACGCCGACAACGGCAATATGCCGGAATTTCCGTTCCACAACAGCATTCTTGAGAGCTGCAAGAAGAGGCACCCACCAGCTGTAGCGGCTGCCTGCCTGCTGGATGAGGACGTCCGACCGGGTGATGATAACCGATGATGGTCTTAAGGACCACCGATCCTCGGTAACGGTTACTACCGCATCGATGAGGCCTTCATCAAGTGCATTTGCAAGGATAGCGGTGACTGCACCGCCGCTCTGCCGGTGTGAGACCTCGAATGCCGCTTTTGCCGGAACCAGTTCAAGGTAATTTCCCAATGTATCAGCCGGCTGGCTGCCGGTCCGCGGGCAGGCATCATAACACGCCCCGCACCGGACATTGTCGGTTGCCTGTTTACAGTATCCCGTAGTCTGCGGGCTTGTTACCATCTCCCCTTCGGCAAAGGAGAGGGCATCTGCCGGGCAGACTGCCACGCAGGCACCGCAGCCCGAGCATTTCCCGGTATCCCAGACCTCGCTTTTCAAATCAAGATAACTTTTCTCTGCCATCGCTCTCACTCCCATGTATACTTGTTTGCAAACGGCCGTGCACTGGTAGCGGCGATACGGGTGTATTCCGATGCAAGCAGAGGTCCAGCATCAATGCCGAATGTTTTAGCAAAATCCTCAATAATGGGGCGGATCATCTCTTTCTGCTCCTCTGTAACCGGTGCCTGCCGTGACCCGTTCCCGAGACAGAGATCGTCAACCGGGCCACGGACAAAGATCTCCCCCCCATGGATGCCGCTGCCAACGCCCTGCTCCGAAATAGGCCGGGCACCTTTGATCCCGAGGACGATGATGATCCCCCCGGCCATGGATTCACCCAGGAAGGCACGGGCACTGCCGCCTACTACGAGAATGGGGCGTTTTTCCAGGTACCGCTTCATATGAATGCCTCCCCGGTAGCCGATGTTGTCCCGGACATAGATCCGGCCGCCCCGCATGCTGTGGGCTACGGCATCGCCGGCACTCCCATGGATGACAACCCTGCCCTTGTCCATGGTATTGGCAGGTGCATGGTCGGCATTTCCGTGAACGACAATCGTCGGCCCGCTCATGAACATGGCAAGGTCGCCTCCGGGAACCCCGTTGATGGTGATGGTCACATCTTCCCCGCGAAGCCCGTCACCGATGAACCGCTGGCCGAGCACGTTGTTGATGACGATATCCTTTGTCCCCCGGGCAACTTCCTGCCGGATCTGCTGGTTCAGCGGGGTGTAATGGAGATTTTTTGCATCGATGGTTACTGTGCTCATCGTTATGCCCCTATCGTTTTCACATCGAGCACGTTCAGCAGTCCTTCGTCAAGCATGTAGCCGCGGAGCCGGTCGCGGTTGCCCCGGAGGCTCTCGATGCTGTTGATACCGGCCGCACCCATCAGTTCGGCAAGTTCCAGGGTCCAGCCGTGGATGAGGTTCTCGACCTGGACCGAATTTGTCTCGGGATCCAGGCGTTTTGTCAACTCGGGTTTCTGGGTTGCGATACCCCATGCGCAAACACCTCGGTTGCAGGTCCCGCACACGCGGCACCCCATGGCAACAAGGGCGGATGTCCCGATATAGACGGCATCTGCGCCAAGGCAGATGATCTTTGCCACATCTGCGCTCTGGCGTATACCCCCGCTGGCAATGACGGAGACTTCGTTACGGATCCCCTGGCTGCGGAGTTTGGCATCGACACTGGCTATGGCTGCTTCTATAGGGATACCGACATGGTCCCGGAAAACAACCGGTGCTGCACCGGTCCCTCCCCGAAAACCGTCGATGACAACCGCATCGGCACCCGATCGTGCGATACCGGCCGCGATCGCTGCCACATTATGGACTGCGGCGATCTTGACAAAGACCGGCTTTTTCCATTCGGTTGCTTCTTTCAGGCTGTGGACAAGCTGCTTGAGATCTTCGATACTATAGATATCATGGTGCGGGGCGGGGCTGATCGCATCGCTACCTTCTGGGATCATGCGGGTGCAGGCAACATCGGCACAGATTTTCTCCCCCGGGAGGTGTCCTCCGATACCCGGTTTTGCACCCTGTCCGATCTTGATCTCGATGGCAGCACCGCGTTCGAGATAATCGATGTCCACGCCGAAACGTCCGGATGCGACCTGGACGATAATGTTTTTCTGGTAGGGATAGAGTGATGCGTGAAGCCCACCCTCACCGGTCCCCATGAAGGTACCGATTCGGCTTACCGCTTTCGCCAGCGCCTGCTGTGCGGGGAGGCTGATTGCACCATAACTCATATGCCCGATCATAATAGGTGTCTCGATCTGGAGGTTAGGGGTAAGTTTTGTGAGGAGCTCGACATCCCCGTTTGGATGCTCCCGAAGAGATAATGCCGCCGGTTTTTTTCCGAGATATGTACGGAGTTCCATGGGTTCCCGGAGTGGATCGATACTGGGGTTTGTTACCTGGCAGGCATCGAGCAGCAGACGGTCGAAGATCATCGGGTAGGGAAGAGCGTTTCCCATACCAGCGAGAATGATCTTACCGGTTTTTGCCTGGTTGAAGACCGCTTCACGGATCTCGCGGGTCCAGACCGGGTGACTCCGGTAATCGGTGGGTTTTTCGTAGATGCTTATGGCATCGCGGGGACAGAATGCAGTACAGCGGTGGCAGGCAACGCAGTTNNAGCATGCACTGGTCGGGATCGATCTCCACTTTGAACCGGAGCGGGAGGCTGCCGATGCTCATGCGATGACCCTCCCGATAACCGGCTCGCCGGCTTTTGGCATATGCACATCTTCTATATGCGGCTCAATCCTGCGGATAGCAGCTTCCTCACTCGAGATATAGAGCCGGTCACCGTGCTCCCCGGTTACCATGGGTCGCAGTTTGATACGATCGGTAAAGCCGAAAAGGGTATTTTCACTGGCTACGCAGATTGCGAACGGGCCGTTCATGAGCGCCGGGCCGTAAGTAAGGCGGAGGGCGCGGTTGAGTTCCTGTTCTTTTTTGGGCATGCGGTCGATCTCGTTCCAGAACGGGGGAGCGAGTGCCCGGACAGCCATTTTTTCTGAGAGCCCGTGTTTCCTGACCAACAGATCCACAAGGTACGCCACAACTTCCGTATCGGTATACATGGTGCATTTGTACCCATAACTTTCGATATAGCGCTGGTTGGTACCGTACGAGGTGATCTCTCCGTTGTGAACCACACTCCAGCCAAGGAGGTTGAACGGGTGTGCTCCGCCCCACCAGCCTGCTGTGTTGGTGGGGTAACGGTTATGGGCAAGCCAGAGGTAACCCTTGTAGTCCTGGATACGGTAGAAATCAGCCACCTCTTCCGGCCAGCCGGATGCCTTGAATACGCCGAGGTTTTTACCCGAGGAAAAGATGAGAGTGCCGTTGCGTGCAGTATTTACGCTCATGACGATATTCATAATAATATCATCAGCGGAAGTATTCTGTTCCGGTGCCATCTTCGGGTCGGGTTTGAAAAAATACCGCCAAGGTGTGTGTACTTTTTTTATTTTTGAAGCAAAGGTCGGGATCTCTTCATCGTGGACAATAGTTCCCCGCTTTTCCAGTTCCCGGTCAAGGAGCGGTTTGTTTTCAGTGACGTTGTTAAAAAATACGTGGAGAGCGTAGGCATCCGCGAAATCAGGGTAAATCCCATAGGCCACGTAGCCGGCCCCTTCGCCATTGCCACGCTCGTTCATCATAGCTAACGAGTTCCTGATACTGCCCCCGTCCACGCATTGACGGCGCTTGTCTATGACACCAATGATTCCACACATACTATCACAAATCGGGATGATCTATAGTACTAAAACCTCATGGAAATTGAATGTGAGCATTCTGTCCATTGAGGTTAGTTCAGAAAATATAAATGTGATTGGGTGGAAAATTTCTTCCATTATGTCAGCAGACGTATCCAAGTTGCTCAAGAAAATAGAGGCTGATGATGTAAAATTCATCCGGCTCCAGTTTACTGATGTCCCGGGCATCCCCAAGAATGCGGCAATCCCAGTCGATTATGCCGAGAAATCCCTAACCGAGGGAACCTGGTTTGACGGGTCTTCCATCGAGGGCTTCACCCGTATCGAGGAGTCCGACATGCTCCTCAAGGCAGACCCGGCATCCTATGCAGTCCTCCCCTGGAGACCGCAGGAAGGCAAGGTTGCCCGGTTTATGTGCGACGTGTATACGTATGGCAACAAGCCTTTTGAAGGTGATCCGCGGTACATCCTCAAGAGGCAGATGGCTGAAGCCGCAAAACTGGGCTTCACGTTCAACACCGGCCCCGAACTTGAGTTCTTCCTCTTCAACATTGTCGATGGCAAGCCGACCACGCAGTTCGCCGACCAGGGCTGCTACTTCGACCTTGCCCCGAACGACAAGGCTGAAGACGTCCGCCGCGAGATCGTCCTCGCGCTCAAGAGTATGGGCCTCGAGATCGAGATGTCCCATCACGAGGTCGCAGCAAGCCAGCACGAGATCGATTTCAAGTACGCCGATGCGCTCACCACTGCGGACCGTGCCATGACCTTCAAGTTTGCAACAAAGGCGATCGCCCTCAAGCACGGGCTCCACGCATCGTTCATGGCAAAACCGATCGGTGGTATCAACGGCAGCGGCATGCACACCCACGGATCCCTTGCGAAGAACGGGAAGAACGCGTTCTTCGATGCGAATGCCAAGGACGGCCTCTCCGATACCTGTATGTACTACATCGGCGGCCTGATCAAGCACGCAAAGGCGATCACCCGTGTCGCGAACCCGACCATCAACTCGTACAAGAGGCTCGTCCCCGGTTACGAAGCACCCTGCTACATCTCGTGGAGCACGGCCAACCGCTCTGCGCAGATCCGTATCCCCGCAGCACGCGGCAACGGCACCCGTGCAGAGTTCCGGAGCCCGGACCCGATGTGCAACCCGTACCTCACCTTTGCATGTCTGCTGGCAGCAGGTCTCGACGGCATCAAGAACAAGATCATGCCCCCCGACCCAACTAATACCAACATCTATCATATGAGTGCAAAGGAGCGGAAGAAGATGAAGATCGAAATGCTCCCCGGCAGCCTCGCAGAGGCCCAGGCAGCGATGATGAAGGACGAGGTAATCTGCAATGCTCTCGGCGCTCACGTCGTGGAAACCCTCGCCAACATTGCGGAAGCAGAGACCGATGCGTTCCGGCTCACTGTTCATCAGTGGGAGCTGGACAGGTACCTGGCAACCTACTAATTTTTTATTTACTCTTTTTAAAATCGAAGCGTGTTTCCATCGGAATCTCCGGGAAGATCTTCTTTCACCTTTCATAAATCCGGGTAGTTAACGTCGTAATTTTAGCACCGGTTGGTCAGATTAATTTAGTCAAATTTAAATGAAATGGAACCCAATTTCCATCTTACAAGGTGTACCGGACTTCTCATCCGGCAAATGCCAACGTCAAAATAGAGTATAACAAAAATTTGCCGTGGATCTGACGGGTGTTTTTGTCAGAAGACAAGAATGCCCGGATACGGTATCTGAAATTTCATCGAATGCCAGACCGTCAGCTGAAGCGGGTGAATGGCGCAGTAATGAACGAAAAATAAAGGAGCATTTGAAAACAATGACTGCAGATTCTGCTACAACAGTTTGGATTCTGGTATCAGCAGCTCTGGTGATGCTGATGACACCCGGCGTCGGGCTCTTTTATGCGGGGCTTGTCCGGCGTAAGAATATCATCTCCATGATCGCGCTCTCGTTCGTCGTGCTCGCGGTCGTGAGCATCCACTGGATGGTGATCGGGTACTCGCTTGCATTCGGCCCGGATATCGGCGGGGTGATCGGAGGTCTCAACCACATCTTCCTCAACGGGGTCGGGATGGAAGCCGGGGACAAAGGATATGCTCCTCTTGCATTCATGGTCTTTCAGCTCTTTTTCGCATCCGTGACCCTGACGATTGTTGTGTCCGGTGCTGCCGAGCGGGTGCGGCTCCTGCCGTTTATCCTGTTCATGCTTCTCTGGATGACATTCGTGTACTGTCCGCTCGCCCACTGGGCATGGGGCGGTGGCTGGGCCCAGTCAATGGGACTGCTTGATTTTGCGGGCGGGACTGTCGTTGAGATCTGTTCGGGATTCTCGGCACTTGCCATCGCACTGGTGATCGGCAGCCGTGAGGGATTTGGAAAATACACCATGGAACCGTATAATATACCACTCGCCCTGATGGGGGGGGCATTGCTCTGGTTCGGCTGGTTCGGGTTTAATGCGGGAAGCGCGCTGGCGGCAAACAGCTCTGCTGTCAATGCCTTCGTAACAACAAATGCCGCAGCTGCTGCAGGGACTCTCGCATGGATGGGAGCAAGCTGGTATCGAGGGAAACCAAGTTCGCTGGGAATGATTTCCGGAGCGATTGCCGGCATGGTTGCCGTCACCCCGGCAGCAGGATTCGTTACCCCGATGGTTGCAATCCTGATCGGTGCAGTTGCAGGTCTTCTCTGCTATGGCGCGATGCTGTTCCGTATCCGGAAAGGACTTGATGAGACGCTCGATGCCTGGGCTGTTCACGGAATGGGAGGACTCTGGGGCACGCTTGCAACCGGTATTTTTGCTGCCATGGCTGTGTGCGGCGTATCCGGCCTGATAGAAGGGAATGTCCACCAGTTCGTTGTGAACGGCATTGCAGCCATTGCTGCGCTTATCTTCTCCTTTGTCGTTACCTATATCATTGCAGTTGTCGTTAACCGTACTGTAGGATTACGGGTGACTGCAGAGGAAGAGTACGTTGGTACGGACATATCCCAGCACGGCGAGCGGGTATAAGGAGGGATTCTGATGAAACTGATAAAAGCCATCATCAAACCTGAGCGGTTCGAGTTTGTCAAGAAAGCGCTGGAAGAAAAAGGATTCAAGGGGATGACCGTCACCGAGGTCANNACGCGGGGAGCAGAAAGGGATCACTCTGGAGTACCGCGGTGGTCTCATGACTGTTGATATGCTGCCCAAGATCCTGCTCGAGATCGTTGTCAGGGACAGTGAAGAGAATCTGCTCATCAGCACAATCATAGAATCGGCCCGGACCGGAAAGATCGGGGACGGGAAAATTTTCGTTATACCGGTTGAAAAGTCAATCAGGATCCGGACCGGGGAGATAGAAATATAGGGAAATTATTCTGGAAAATTTCCAGATATTTTTCCGGCCATACCGGAAACAGCACTTTGATGTGGGATAACACCTGAATTCACCCTGTATCGGGAATTACNNTTTTTTTCAAAGGATTTTATCTACTGGTCTTCTGATGAATGACGGCCAGTTTTTCCTCATTTTGATATATCGAGTCTGCATCGTCAGGAAAAATCAACAATAGAAAACTATATGCCTGCAAGAACAATATTGCCTTCATACTCAGATCTGTCAACAACAGATTGGGGATACAGGAAGTGGGGGGAATATGGCAACTATACAAAAAACCGTGAGCATAGAACCATTGCCCCGGTATATCAGTCCTGACGCTTCGATTCCGGATTATGATGAGATCCTTGAGCAACTTCAGGATTATCAGCGTTCGCTGATAGGTTCGTCTTATTACTATATCAGGGTGGAAAACAACAG
>PMKW01000183.1 GCA_003157895.1 Methanoregula sp.
CATCGAGGTCTCCGGATACCTGCACTTCGTCGGTGACAAAACATGCATGGCACCTGCCATTGTCTGCCCATGCAGCGAGCGCTTCCTTAAGGCAGGGAATCTGGCTGAAAGGACCTGCAATCACAAAGCCGATCTGTTTGCCCTTGAGGCCGGGGGTATGTCCTTTGAAAAAACTCCGGTCGAAGAACTGCTTCCATGCAGACGAGAGGTAACGGTCGTGCACCGAACCTGCGATAATAATGATATCTGCCGGTACCAGTTTGTTCTTGTAAAAGTCAACGTACCCGTCGGTATAGACACAGGTATTGTCATAGCCACACTGGCAGCATCCGAGGCACCCCCCCTTTATGGGTACGTCATGCAGGTTGAACATCTCTGCGGTACCTGAAAAGCTTTTCAGGAGCCGGTCGGTCATTGCCGCAAGGTTATCTGAACTACTATTATCGTCAGTGAGGATGAGGACTTTCTTTGATCCGTTCTGGATTATCTTCCGGGTAGTTCCCGGGATATATGACAACGACGGCCAGACAAGCGGTGAGTTCTCCCGCTGGACCGGCATCTTTCCCTGTACTGCGGTGAAGAGGAGGGATGTGAATTTCTCCAGGCGTAATCGTTCCTCCTCCCTGAGGAGATCATGCATTTCCGCGGAATAAAACCCGAGGTACTTCATGCCGAGGTCGTCGCAGACCGCATGGATGTAGGCATGGGCGGTCTGGTCGAAGAAATGGATCGAGGTCGAGAGCCCGGCGGCATATTTACCAAAAAACGCATCCTGTGCACCGCGCTCAGCGATGAGTTCAATGAACCGCTTGTACTGGGCGCAGACGAGCAGGAAATAGAGCGGGAATGCCCAGAAGACAAGGTCTGCAGACCGGACACTCGCAATCATCCTGTTCCAGACTGCTGGATCCTTTTCGATTTTTTTAATCTCCTGCGCCACATTGAGAATCTCATACTCATGGTCCGGGAATTTTTTCCGGATGTACGCAATATACTGCATCGTGACGCTGACATCGCCTTTCGGGCTGCCGTTCAGTACGACAATTTTCATGATTTTTCCCCTTATTCATCCGGCCTGTTTGCGCTGTCCAGGATCCGGCGTGCGAATTCCTGGAGGGCATCGGCTTTCACGAGTGCAATACCGCGTTCCACATCGCCAAGCACCAGCAGGATATCTCCCGGCTTGATATCGAAGATCTCCCGGGCTTCCTTGGGGATGACGACCTGCCCGCGCTCGCCGACCTTCACGCTGCCGAAGAGGTGCCTGGTCTTCTCTGTCCGTGGTGCAACCAGGTCGCTCACCAGATCCTCTTTGTCGAATTTCGTACTTTTCATACTTATCATATTTGTGTGACTAATCGTATTTATCAATTTTCCTGGGTGATCCGGGAGCAGGATTCTCTGATCGCAGAGTGGGTAACCATACCTCAGGTTTGGCGCCACCTCATCCCGTGAATGGGGAAATCCTGGCCTTGGCGACCTTTTAAATCCTCATTACGGAGGTCCGGCCATGTCAGTTTTGTAAAAAACTATGTCAGTTTCTCTGCATTCACGGTCCTCTCTCTCTCATTTTACATCAGAGAACCGGCATATCTCTGATCCTGTCAATAGGGGCCTGTCAGTACGGGGGATCTTTTTCGGAATCAACCTGCGGCAGGCTGAAATCAAGAGATCCCTGTTTTGGGGGTGGAGGGTCACATTGGCTACAGCAGGTTTACCTGTCGTTGGGGATCGTGGAGGAGGGGCACCCCTGCTGGCGGAGGTTGGCTGACGGGCCGCTCTCCTGCTCATGAAAGGAAATTATTGGTCATTGGGGGGATACGAAGGATTAATGCATCGCAGCGTAATATTCTCAAAAAAATCTCCGGGTTATTTTCTGGATGATCGGGAGCAGCGGATTGTGCGAAGATCTGCCTCCCTCCTGCAAACACCTGGTTCTTTCAATTAACAATTAAAGGTAGTGCAACCGTATGGAAACAAATAAGCTGACAGGGTGTGTTCTGGTAATCTGCATTATTCTCATCGGGTTTTCATTTCTGGCAGGATGTGCCCAGAAGGAACCAGCATCCGCTCTAGTGAAGACGGACGCCGGCTCTGTTTCAGGTACAGACCAGAACGGCATCCGGGTTTACCTCGGGATCCCGTTTGCAGCTCCCCCGACCGGCGGGCTGCGGTGGAAACCTCCTGCAGCTGTACAGCCATGGGACGGCGTAAAAGATACGAAACAATATTCGGCAACCTGCCCCCAGCCGGCATCCCCGGCTCCGCTGAACATGAGCGAGGACTGCCTGTACCTCAATGTCTGGACCCCGGCAAAAAGCGCTGATGAGAAACTGCCGGTCATGGTCTTCTTTTATGGCGGCGGCTTCAAGGACGTGGCCTTCTCCATGCCGGTGTATAATGGCACCACCCTTGCAGAGAAAGGCGTTATCGTGGTCACGCCAAATTACCGGCTCGGTGCCCTCGGGTTCCTTGCCCATCCCCAGCTCGACGCCGAGTCCCCGCACAACGCCTCGGGCAACTACGGGATTCTCGACCAGCAGGCAGCTCTTTCCTGGGTTCAGCGCAATATCGACAAGTTCGGCGGCGACCCGTCACGGGTGACCATCTTCGGGCAGTCGGCAGGAGCGGAGAGCGTCCTTGTACACGTTGCCAGCCCGACAAGCAAAGGGCTCTTTTCGCAGGCAATTGTCGAGAGCGGTCCCTTCTGGGCAAACGGGGCAATCATCAACGCCACGCATCCCAAAGCCGACGCCGAACAATCCGGCGTGGAGTACGCACAGGGCCTCGGGTACGCGGGTCCGGATGCAATTGCACAGATGCGCAAGCTCAGCCCCGAAGCCCTGATCAATGCAACACCATCGCCATCTGCCGGGTTCTGGACTACCCATACCGTCCTCTTCGAGCCAACGGTCGACGGGTGGATCCTCCCCGACTCCCTGGATAACCTTTACCTTCTCCACAGGGAGAACCCGGTCCCCCTTATGATCGGGAGCAATGCCAATGACGGGACCACGCTATCCTCGGGCGCCAACATGACTGTCCCGGAATATGTGAGCTTCATGAAGGGCAGGTTCGGGAAAGATGCCGATACGGTCCTTTTGAAATATCCCGCCAACTCGACAGCCGAAGTCCAGCTCCGCCTTGCGCAGATCATGACGGACTACGACTTTTCCGACTCAGTGAAGTATGCGGCAGGTTCCCTGGGAGATATCAGCCCGGACACGTACCTGTACCGGTACAGTTATATCCTGCCCGGGCAGCCCAACGGGGCCTTCCATGGCAGCGAGACGTTTATGCTCTTCGGGGTGTCGGGAATAAAACCGGATCCGGCAGTTGCTGCGAGCGTCGTTGACCTCTGGACCCGGTTTGCAAAGACGGGTGACCCGAATGGCGGGATGAATGTTACCTGGCCTAACTACACCCGGGAGAATGGCCGGTATCTCGATATCAATGAGACCATGACGGTTGAGAACGTGGCCGGAACCGCGACATCCCCCGTATCCCCGGCCTGGAAATTCGTGGTATTCGGGGACTCCCCCGACCCCGCGGCGAATACGACAACCGGCATCAGCCCGGCTCTGAGCCCGATTGCAAAGGCCATTGCTGCAGAGAAACCCGACCTGGCCCTGTACATCGGCGACCTGGTCAGCGGGGGACTCCTGACCAACGCGTCCCCGATGCAGAATAATTACACGGGCCAGTTCGGGAACTGGGAGGACGCAGTCTCTCCCATCCATAATTATTCCACGGATACGGGAATCCCGCTGTATGTTATCCGGGGAAATCATGAGGATGGTCTTTACCATACTGATGAACGCCTGCTTGACGCCTATCGTACCACCGTTGCATCCGGTATGCCGGCGAACGGCCCGCCCGGCGAGGAGAAACTGACGTATTCTTTTACCCATAATGGTGCAAAATTTATCCTTAACGACAATTATGTCGTGCACAATGGCAAAAAAGAGACAGTGAACCAGAGCTGGGTTGACGGGCAGCTTAAGGAGGATACCCGGCCATTTATGTTCGTCTTCGGGCATTCCCCCGCGTATCTTGTGGACAATGATACGGAAGATATCCCCTACAGCCTCCCGACATATCCTGCAGAGCGCGACACGTTCTGGAACAGCATGCTCGAAAACCACGTCTCTGCCTATTTCTGCGGGCATGCCCACCTCTATGTCCGGGCCGAATCATCAGGCCTCACGCAGATCGTCAGCGGGAATGGCGGGGCACCCATGCAGGGTTTCGAACCCGCGTCTGCCAACCCGGCTCTTACGTTACAATACCCGCTCACTCCCATCTCCCAGAAGGATCAGAGAGTCGGGTATCTTGTCGTCACCGTTCATGAAGACAGCAGGACATTTTATGGGATCCAGAAAGTGCTCAACCCGGCGACCGGTATGTGGGAAACCGGAGATACGTTCACGCTCAAGGCCCGGTGAAACGACAAATACTTCTTTACAGGATGTGGGACCTCTCAATTTTTCCGGCTTTCGGGCCGGACAGATAATATTCCCCGGCCGCGGGACTGGCCGGTCCTCCCGTGGGGGCACAGCAGGAGTCAACACGAAAAAACAGGGATTTTCTCCCGGGGGAAAACCGGGGCACAGAGCCAGCCCATTCCCTGATAAAGGGAAGGCCTGTTTTCCGGCCCGGGCTTATGTCGCCCCATGTGGTTACACGTCTGCCCGGGTTGGTGGTAACAGGGCACCCCACGATCGGCGATCACCGGATGGGGTACTGCCATACAATAGTACTCCGGGAGTATTTCATCTCCTTCGGGGACCCGTAATATGATACCATCCCGGCATTCCCAAATCCGGGGAATCCAGAAAAAACGGTACAATGAGAAGATTTTTGCGCCCTATACGGGCTCCTCCTGGTTTTTCATGACGGTGATCCAAATCCGGGCTGATAAACGCCATGGGACGGGCGATCTGTTTTCAACGCGCGGGGGTACGCTGGAATGAAAGGAAGGCCTGTTTTTGGGGATCGGGGGTACGTTGGTACATAAAGTGGCTACATCAGGTCAGGATAGTGAGGGAAGCGGGCACCCCGGCACCGGTGAGGGGGCCAGGGCCGGGATCTGAGATACGCTGCGCAGGTGCGCCGCGGTCCCTTTTACGGGGAAGTGTCCCGGCAGTTACGTCTTTTTGCGGGACGAAAGACGATCATGTCGTCCAGTGCAGCACGTTTTGCACCACGGACCAGCGGGGTTCGACCGCACCCGGGATTTTACCGAGTACCCAGTAATCGTACTTTTTGTCAAGCATCCCGTAGTCCTTCTCCATCGTGATCCAGTAGTTCAGCGCGAGGAGGTAGGATTCGCTGCTGTCCCGGGCAACCGGGTATCCGTACATCATCTGATAGGAATCGTAGGGCTCGATGATGGCCACATCGAAGAACGGGTACTCCAGGGTCATGGGGTATCCTTCCTCGGCGGGAACCATAAGGGCATCCGCCTTCCCCTTCTCGAAGAAGTCCTCCCGCGAGTCAATGGGGACTATGGTTGCGTTGGGAAGCAGCCGGTGAGCTGCCGTAACAAGCGCCGTGTTGTTGAAGACTGCAACCCGCAGGCCGTCCATCTTCTTCACGGTATCCAGCTTCGTGAACTCCGCCTTTTTCCCATCCGGTACAACGAACGCAAGGTGGACGGTAACGACCGGGTCGGTGAATTTCATCTGGTCGAGCCTTTCAGCATTCACCACGACCGCAGACATGATGATGTCGCAGTAGCCGCTGTCGAGGGATTCGGCAAGGGTGGCCCCTGTGACCGGGACGAACTCTATCCGGGAGACATTCATAGCCCGGGCCAGGTCGTAGGCCATCTCCACGTCATATCCCACCAGTTCGCCCCTGCCGTTGAAGAATACGAACGGGATATTGTTGCTGTTGTACCCGACCCGGAGCACTCCCCGCTCCCGGATCTGCCGGACCTCATCTCTTGTGCCGAAGGCTACCGGAACGATGGCCGGGACATCCTCCTTGTGCAGGTAGACCGTCGTGTTCACGACACGGTCAAGCCGGTTTCCTGCCGGATCAAGGGGCAGCTCAATCTGGGAGATCTGGTCGCCCCCGTGATACGTACCGGCCAGCAACGCTGTGAAGCCCGCGTGCAGCCCGGCAATCAGGAGTGCGGCGAGCAGGATGACGACTACGAGGGCCATGATCGCCCGCTTCCACCGGAACCGGGCCCGGTTCGTGGTGAGGGCGATGGTGATGGTGGTGAACGAGAAGATCGAGATGACGCTCAAGGGTGCCACGAAGGCCTGGCGCAGGATCCCCGAGCTGATGTACAGGTTGTACGCGTCTGCGGGGAGGTGCATCAGGTCCAGGAGCGATGCCACCGCGAGCTTGGATGAGCCAAAGAAACTGGGGATCCCCACCACGACGAGCTGGAGCTGCGACAGGAGATCCAGCGGGTTCTGGTATAGCCAGGCCACGAAGAGGATGAAGAGGAAGGGGACAAGCCCTCCCAGCAGCGGGAAAGTATAGGCCACGGGCACCAGGATCTCGCTGTACGACCGGACATTGCCCCGTCCGGGGTCCTGTACCGGTTCACCGGCCCGGTCCGCATCACTCCTGCTGCCGGATCCGGGATTACTGGCCCGGCTCTGGAAGAGCTTCTCCACACCGTCCGTGATCAGCGGCAGGGTGATGAATTC
>PMKW01000002.1 GCA_003157895.1 Methanoregula sp.
CCTGGCTCGCCGTTCTCAGTAATCGTGATGCCGGTGATGGAAAGGATCTCGCGGGAAAGGTAGAGGCCGAGACCGGTATGCCTGCCGAATCCTTTCGTGAATAACTGCTTTTTATCCTCTGCACTGATACCATTTCCATCATCTTCAACAGTGATAACCAGCACCCCGTTCTCTTCGCGGCTCTTGACCCGGATTGAAGTCATCCTTTCTCCGCCATAGGTGAGAGCATTGTCGATAAGATTGAAGAACACTTTCTCGAACAAGGGATCGGCAAATATTTCCGGGCCGGGATCTTCGCTATCAACCCGGATATTCCGCATCGGGAGATAGGTGATAACTTTTCTGATAACCGTGTTTACATCCTGCCACACGGGAGTATTTACCCCCAAATTCTCATAGTCCTTGGTGAAACTGATCTGATGAACGATAGTCTCTGCGATCTTTTCCTCCTTTGCAATGTACTCGGACATGCGGACCGGATCATCAAGGGATTCTTTGGAGAGATCCAGATATCCTTTGAGTACCTGGATCTGGTTCTTGATATCATGCCTGTTGATTGACGAGAGGAGATTCAGTTTCCTGACCGCGAGGGCAAGCGCACTTTCGACCTGTTTCCGTGCCGTGATATCCCGGACATTGCACTGGATGATCTTGTGACTGTTCACCGTGTAGACATGGCTGATGAACTCGACGTCTATACTCCGCCCATCTTTTGTCTCCAGCGGGAGATATTCGTACCGGATATACCCCTTTTTTTTCAATTCAGTGAATGCATTCTGGGCGAGGTTTTTATCCTTGATGAATCCGAGTTCCCAGAGATATTTCCCTACGAAATATGAGAGTGGGTATCCCAGGAGATCAAGAATAAATTTGTTTGCATCGACAACCTCACCGGTCTCCCCGTTAAGGATCAGGATTGCATCCCGTGCATTTTCAAAGAGGCGGCGGTACTTCTCTTCGCTCTTCTTCAGTGCCTCTTCTGCCAGCTGTTTCTCCCTGACCAGCACCTGTCGTTCGATGCAGTCCTGAACTTTTGCGAACAACTCGTCATTATTGACAGGTTTGACCAGGAATCCCGATGCCCCTGCATTCAGGGACTGAACAGAATTTTCCACTGAGGCAAAGCCGGTAACCATAATGACTGTCATGTCGGGATTGATATGCTTTAACAGGGCAACCAGTCCGATACCGTCAGTGTCGGGCAGGTTAATATCGACAAGAGAAACACTGATTATTCTGCCTTGTGCCTTTTCCAGCGCCTCTTTCCCCGTTCCGGCAGATTCGACTTCGTAACCTTTCTTTTTCAGGATAAGTGAAAGGGATTTCCTCTGGCACTCCTCATCGTCTACGACCAGGATGCAGGCTTTTTCGTGCATATCAGTTACATGTTTCAATAGTATCCCTTTGACTATGACAGGGATACACCCAGCTCGGCAAACAATTTCTCTATCTCTCGCAATCGTTCTTGATCTTTAGCAAGATCCCAATGTATCGTGAAACCCTGAAGGGCCAGGCTGGCGGATATCCTCTGGTTCAGTATGACCCGATGGTTAACAATGAGATATTCTTCGATGATTACAGGATCAATTCCTTTATTCCTCGCTGCTTCTGCATCCCTCTGCACTTTGTTATGAGCATCAATTACCTGCCCCGATAACAAGATAATTTTGCTTTTGGATAGCGGTTTTACAAGGTAATTTTCAAAAAGCATCCCATTAGACTCGAACTCTTTTTGCGACAATGCCTTTCCGGTAAGCATTGCAACCGGGATCTTCGCCCACCGGAGATTTTCTTTTACGTGGCGCAGGGTTTCCCATCCATCCATGGGCTCCATCATGACATCCAGAAGAATCAGGTCCGGGCAGTCGTGCTCCAGGAGTTTCAGACATTCCCTGCCACCTGGAGCTGTGAGGACGTTCCATCCCTCCTCCTGGAAGAATAAGGAAAAGATCTCAATGAGACTTTCATTATCATCAACAAGAAGAACCGTTCTCATAATCCGGACCTCTGAATAAAATCATAGTGTTTTCTTAAAAATTCACGTACCTTTTCTGAATTCATATACTGGCGATCAAGCGTGGTGATAAGTGCATCAATCTTGTATACCTGTTCGCAAATCTTGGTGTTTGTTTTACTCGCATGCTCGCTATCCAGAAGTGCGATTATCACCGCCAACGGGTTTCTGATCTGATCATTGAATAAAGCCATTTGTACGAGATCATTCTCGATCTGGACAAGGGAATTACGTATTTGTTCATCAGTTCTTTTCCGTTCAGTAATATCGCGCACTACAGAAAGGACCATCTTTTTTCCCATGAGGGTGATGACATGAGCATTGATCTCGACCGGGACAACAGTCCCGTCTTTTCTTATATGCTCGGTCTCAAACACGGCATTCCCCCCAGTTACCAGTTCTTCCTGAATTTTATCGATCGGCCGGCTATGGTAATCCCCCGTGAAATCCAGCGGGGTGTGGTGCAACATCTCATCCCTCGCGTACTGCAGCATCTGGCAGGCAATGTCATTCACATCGATAAATGTGCCCAGATTTCCGTCTTTGCCGATTTCATGCAGATGAATTGCATCATTTACATTATTGAATATCCCACGGAATTTCTCCTCACTCTCCCGAATTGCCTCTTCCGCCTGCCGGACCTCGGTAACAAGATGCTGCTGGTCAAAGGTAGTTTTTATCATGGCGAGCATGCCATCCAGATCAATGGGTTTTGTGATATAGCCGGATGCACCTGCGGTAAGTGACTGAACAGCATTTTCTACCGATGCAAAACCGGTGATCATGATAACTGACATGTCCGGGTTTGTTTTTTTCAGCGGTGCAAGTAACTGGATACCCTCGATATCCGGTAATTTGATATCAAGCAGGGTAAGATTGATTGCCCTGCCTTCCGCTATCGCGAGTGCCTCTTTACCGGTCTCTGCCTGCTCTGTTTCAAAGCCTTTTCTTTTCAGGAGAAGGGCAAGGCTCTTTCTTGTGCCTTCATCGTCGTCTACAACCAGGATGCAGTCTTTTTCTGTCACGGCAGGTCCGGTCCAGCACGGGCGTTCTGTTTCTTCTTCGCAATCTCATCCACAATTTTTAAGAGGGACTCCATATCGAACGGCTTATAGAGTACTGAATACGCGGACTCTTTCGTTGCGCAGTCAATCAAGTCGGACATCTCCTGCCGGTAGGCCGTGATAATCACCGCAATCACATCGGGATGGATCTTTTTGATGGCAAGATACGTCTGGAGGCCATTGATCACAGGCAATTTCATATCGATAAAAATAATCTCGTACAATTTTTCTTTTGCCATTTGCAGGGCCTGCTCCCCGGTTGAGGCAATGCCGACCCGGTGACCTTTATTTTCCAGAATAACCTGCAGCGAGGAGGATGTACCGGGGTCATCGTCTACCACCAGGATGAGCATCCCCTCGTTTTTCTTTTTAACATTTTCAATTGCTGCAATGGTTTTTTCAATATCCAGGGGTTTGTAGATGATACCGTACGCCCCCTCGCGCAATGCTTTCTGGATCAGGTCTTCCACGGCATAGGCCGTCATCATCATCACGACGGCATCCGGCCGGATAGCCCGGATCTTTTCAAAGGTCTCGACCCCATCCATCACCGGCATTTTGATGTCCATGAAGATGATGTCAAACGGCTGAAAACGCACTTTCTCGATCGCATCCGCACCGTTAAGGGATACTGCAACATCATACCCCTTCCGTTTCAGCACAAGGGACATGGTCTTATTCATGCTCTCATCGTCATCAACAATCAGGATTCGGGCTGGTACGGTCATTTCATACCTCCTTGGCGACCCCCATCGGCAGGTTCACGGTAACGGTGGTCCCCTTTCCGGCCTTGCTCCGGACATCAATGTGACCTCCATGCAGCTCAACAATGTTTTTGCTGACTACCATACCAAGACCGATCCCTTTTATTTTTGTGGTAAAGAGCGGTTCGAAGAGTTTTTTCATATTTTCTGCTGAAATGCCCTCACCAGTATCCGTAAAAGAGATTGATACCCATTCGGGATCAGGCTGTTTTGAGGTAATGGTCAGACTCCCACCCCCCGGCATGGCCTGGAATGCATTGCTGATGATGTTATTAAACACCTGCAGGAGTTTATCCTGATCAGCCAGGATTCTGGGTAGTGTTTCATCGAGGTTATTGATGACGGTAACATGATCCGGAATCGGGTTGCGTTTAAGAGCTTCATTGACGGCTGTGGTGAATACTTCCTTTGTCAACGTCAGGGTTTTGGGTCGTGCGAAGTCAAGAAGGCTGCTGATGATATCCTCCGACCGGGCAACCTCTTTATTGATGAGCTTGATCATCTCCTTCACATCAGGGTCTGGCTTTTCCAGCGCCATATCAAGGAAATAGGCGGCGTTCTTGATCGCTCCCAGCGGGTTTCTCAGTTCATGACCGACTCCCCCGGCAAGTTTTCCCAGTATCGCCAGTTTTTCTTTTTTCACCAACTGGTCCTGCACATCCCGCAGCTCGCGGGTGCGTTCACTGACTGTCTGTTCAAGTTTTTCGGAGTGCCTCTTCAGTTCCGCTTCCATCTGTTTACGTTCGGTGATATCCTGACCCTGCGCAATCGTTGAGATGATGTCACCTGCAGGGTTGTGGATAGCTGCCGAGTTCCAGAGGACCGTATAGGTCTTTCCCGAAGTGTGCAGGATCGGTATCTCGACGACTTCCCAGTGCTCCCCGGCAGCAGTTTGCCGAATCTTCGTCAGTGATTCCTCTTTCGTTGCCTCCGGGAACAGGATTTCGAGATCTTTACCGATAACTTCCTCCTGTGATCTCCCTGTCAGGTTCTCGAAGGCATGGTTGAACCGGGTGATCCGGAATTTCTTGTCCCAGACGATGATCGGTGCATTGGCATAATCGATCAGGTTTTCAAGATAGTCCCGGGTTTCCCGGAGTCTTTCTTCCGCCTTTTTGCGTTCGGTGATGTCACGGATATTGCACTGCATCACTTCCGTGTCGTCCACCTCATAGACGAAGCTCACAAACTCCGCGTAGATCCGCCGGCCATCGGCGGTTTCCAGCGGCAGATTTTCAAAGCGGATGTATTTCTTTTCCTGCAATTTCTTGAAATTATCTTTGCTGGCCGCGATATCATTAAAGACCCCGATCTCCCAGAGTATCTTTCCCAGGAATTGTTCATGGGTGAATCCCAGCAACT
>PMKW01000101.1:0-1469 GCA_003157895.1 Methanoregula sp.
CATCTGGTGAAGGTTGATCAGTTCATCTTTATGCATACAGTCCCTCCGAACTGTAACATGGTTTTGTGCAGCATAAATAAATTTGCGTGAAGGAGGGGTTCATCAGAACCCTAATTGGAGAAGATTACAAAACGTAATCTTCGACAGGATTATTACCCCATTTTCATGAGACGGATGGAGAGCGGGCGTTTTATAATACCCTTGAAATCCCGGGCAGCCACATAGGAAAGCCCTTTCCAAACAAGACGGTCAAGCAGTTTCTGGTCAACTGGACGGTCCACTATAAGGCCGCTCGCCGCGGCATCAAGGGTATCGATGGCTTTTTCCACTTCATCAGAACGCAGTTCCCTGATGACGGTCAGATCCTCAGTAAGGAAACGCGCCAAGTTCTGGCCTTTCACATCATCGATATGGTCTCTGATGGTCAGGGGCCCCATCTGGACTTCCCGCGGGCGCTTTACGCCGGCTGCAGGTTTTGACTTCTTGTCCGCCCCCTCGTACTCATCAGATCCGGCCCGCGCAGCTTTCAGTTCCAGGGGAAGTTCTGCCGAATCCTCAAAATACTGGTCGCGCACGTACTCGACCGGCACCTTGTTCCGGAGGGTCTTTATCACTTCCTTCCTTGTCATGTCCTCGACACTTTTCCCCCTGGGGGAAAAAGCGACGAAGTCGATATCTGCGACCTGCAGGAGCTCCCGGAGGATCAGCTCGCCGCCGCGGTCACCATCAAAGAATGCGGTCGTTGTCTTCTTTTCGCACAGGTCGATGACCGTTTTCGGGATATTGGTCCCTTCAACCGCCACGGCATTCTTGATACCGAAGCGCAGCAGGTTCAGGACGTCCGCTCTTCCTTCCACAATGATGATCGCATCGGAATCGAGGACATTGGGACCGGCCGGTGCTTTCTCCTCGCCAATCGACCCGATCTTTTCTATCCGCAGGGTCTGGCGGACATCATCGAGCAGCTCGTTGGAATCGATAGTCCCGTCCTCGAACCGGTCGATCAGGATCTCCTTTGCCCGCTCGACAATCTTCCTGCGCTTGCTGACACGGATGTCCTCGACGGACGCAACCGTCACATGGGCAACGCAGGGACCTACACGGTCGATGGTCTCGAGCGATGCAGCGAGAATCGCCGTTTCTGCCCGGTCAAGGGAGGATGAGATCAGGATCTCACCCGTAGTTTCGCCTTTCTTGCTGGTTATCTGGACGTCGATTCGTCCGACACGCCCCGTCCTCTGGAGATCCCGGAGGTCAAGGTCTTCGCCGAGTAACCCTTCAGTCTGCCCGAATATGGCACCGACTACGTCAGGTTTCTCGACCACCCCCTCTGCAGTGAGGCTGATGTGAATAAGGTACTTGGTAGTATCCGGTGAATACACGTAAACGCACCCCCATGTATCATGCAAAGCATGTGAAGCGTGATCATAGGTATAAAAAAATATAATCTGTAGAATTATTTAAAGGAT
>PMKW01000101.1:1544-5913 GCA_003157895.1 Methanoregula sp.
ACCCTGCCCAGCCGGGCGAGCAGCTCCTGTTTACCGATACCGGCTACAAGCACCCGTTTCTGGGAAGAAGCTGCACCGGATAAAATACTAACGGAAGATGCCGGGACACCCAGTTTTTCTGCAATCAGGGAAAGCACCGCCTTGTTTGCTCTTCCTTCAAGAGCGGGGGCTGGCACGCGGCAGCCGATAGTCCGGCGCCATTCATTATATCCCGCGGGAAAAACCGCTTCCTTTGCACCGGCGGTCACTTCAATGGCGATGACAACTCCCTGCCGCTCTCTGGAGAATGCCCCTGAAACATCCGGCATCGAATCACCATTGTAAAAGGAATGTTGCCCGGCAATAACGCACATGGATCACCAGTGGCTGCTGCCGTTCTTCACCTGTGTTTAAACCCTTGCCGGGCTCTTTGCCTGTCGCGCAACCGGGTTGTCCCATGGATCACATCTAGACGCTTGTCAATCGATCACCCGGGGACCTATGGATGCGCATATATCAGCACTCATCCCATCGGTCTTCCGATTATTTAGCAGTTGGGGATGAGGAGCGCCGGGGATTACGGACTGATGAGAAAAGGAAGGAGGGAGGGCAGAGCCGGATCCGGGGGGTTACCGGGGGAAATATCCATTCCCGGGTATCCAAGAAGGGGTTTTTCGGAAGAATTCCCCCTCTTCGTACACGACTATGCCATCCATGATCACCCGTTGGGGAAACACACCCATCCGGCCTTCAAACGGTGTCCACCCGCACCTGCTGTGCAGGTTGTCGGGATCAATTCTGACTGCCTGCTTCGGGAAGAGGGCAAAGTCACCCCGGTATCCCAATGCAAAACCGGCCGGCGGGATGCCGAGGATAGCCGCGGGATTGGTACTGGTCTTTGCAATTACGTCCGGCAGGCTTATGGTTTTCTCCAGTACTGCGGAAAGCAGGAGCGGGAGGGTGGTCTCTACACCGGGAACACCTGAAGGGGCCTCGGAAAACGGCTGCTGCTTTTCCGTGCGCGTATGGGGAGCATGGTCGGAGGCAACAACATCGATCTGCTTCCACCGCGAAAACAACCCTTTTCGCTCCCGTTCGCTCCGCAGCGGCGGGTTTACCTTGGCAAAAGAATCGGTTTCCTCAAATATTTCATACGAGAGGAAGAGATGATGTGGGGTTGCTTCCACGCTTCCTTCTGCGGCATCGACCGACGCTCCGGTGCTCAGATGGCAGAAATGGAGCCGGCACCCCGCGGTATTGGCGTAGAGGACTGCCCGGACTGCCCGCGCTTCCCCACCCGGGGAGCGGATCTGCGTGTGGGATTCGAGCGTTGGATCGGGGCCCGGGATCACCTCTTCTGCATGGATCGTTGCAAGCCCGCCAAATGAATAGATCCGGGCGAGCGCCGCCCCGAGTTCCTGCGAGTTGATCGCTTCACCATAACTGGAAGGGGCAAAGAACACCTCGCCAAATGCCATGGCCCCGGCACTCCACATGGCCGGCAGGGGAGTAGTGGGGGTCACCCCGCTGTTGATCGCGAAATGGCAGAACGCGTTTTCCTTTGCTTCGAGGACACGTGCACGGAGCGTTTCTGGCGTGTTCACCGGTGGGACCGTGTTCGGCTGGTCCACGACAACGGTCACCCCCCCGGCAAGAGCGCTTTTTGTCCCGCTCTCCCAGTTCTCCTTTGCGGACTGCGGACCGCCCCTCATATGCACATGCATATCGGTTGCCGCCGGGAGAACGAAGAGGCCGGTACAGTCAATCACCCGGTCTGCAGGGATACCGGCACCGATATGGCAAACCGTCCCTTCCCGTATCGTGACATCAGCAACCCTCCCTTCGGGCAGGCTGACGTTCTGCAGGAGGAGGGAGGGACGCATATCCATAGTACTCACTTTTTTGTGTATCCTCATAAAGTCATGGGGAGAGAGCACTATTACGGGTGAAGAGAGATAATAATGGGGAAACGGGGAACCAACAGGTATTCAATCCGGATAATGTAATATTCCGTACCTATTTACTGGCAGGCCTGTCAGCCTATACAGATAAGGGATAATGGCTTTTCCGGCACGGGTATGAGGAGGCAGACTATGGACAGGATAATAAAAATAAGTTTTGGTATATTCATTGTCATTCTTGTTGCATTCACGGGAATAATCGCGTTCACGGGATACACGGAAACCGCCTACAGGAATACCCTGACCGGCACCTATTCCTATACTTGTAATATCACCACTGATTCTCCGCTCTATAACGTAACGCTTTTTATCCCGGTCCCCGTTGACAACACGGGCAATTCCCCGATGGTATCCGAATTCAGCAGCCATGGAATGAAAGGCGTGCCTGCGGAATGGGAAACGACTCTCTTCGATACGGGAAAATCCACACTGCTCAAGGTCATGACGCCGGCAATCCTCCCGCCGGAAGGGACATCCGCCCAACACCCGTTCACGATAACCTTCTCGTCGGAGACCACGGAACGGACTCCCATCAACACAATGGATCCTGTCGGGCAGAGCGCGATGTTCCGGCCGGTCCAGTCAATGAGCGAGAAGACCTGCCCGCAGGGCAGTGCAGATGGCGCGGGCCGGTGCTTCACCTATAGAACGTCCCTGTACGCGGATTACAGCGCTGCCCCGGGTACGACCGTGGCAATAACCGCCGGTGTGACCGGGAAGAACACCTGGAACATATTCGAACCGTACTCCAACGAGTACCATACGGCCGTCAGCACCAGGATGAACGGGGAGAATCACGGCTGGGTTGTCCTCGAAGGAGAGCTGACCAGCAGTACCGGCACCTATGATTCTCCTGGTGGTTCATGATTTTTTTTGATAATAAAAAATTTTTACCGGCTGTTTTGCAGGAGAAACGGTTAATTTCATGATCGACCGGAAGAGTGGAAAATACCGGGATGCTGTCAGGGTCGGCCTTACCGTGGACATCATCCAGAAAAAGGACCAGCAGAGCGGAAGACTGACCCGGGGCAGGGTAAAAGAGATCCTGACCGGTTCCCTTATGCATCCCCATGGCATCAAGGTCCTGCTGGAAGACGGCCGCGTGGGCAGGGTTGCTGCAATTATTGATCCGGAAACGGATGGGGCCGGGATGGCGGGATAGGAATGTCTGGTATTCGCGGGAATGGGGAGACCCTTGAAATCCCCCTGGAAAACCAAAGGGTTATTCCAATAATTACCCGCTGTAAAAAGAATGCGAGGGATGCGATTCGAACGCATGAACCTCTGCAGGAACGGATCTTAAGTCCGTCGGAGTTGGCCGGGCTTTCCTACCCTCGCGCTCTAAACTATTATCCCTCAGGCACAAAAAAGAATCCGATCCAAAAAGGACTCCCTGTTGCAGGTTCTTCCGGCATACGATCGGCGGCAGGGCATAAGGGAAAGGAGCATCCGGTCCTGTGAAAGATCCATCACCGGCCAGTCTATGCGATCTCATCAGCACCATAGGAAAGGAACTGATCCTTAAGGAAAAGAAGAAAATGCGATCCCCCTGATTAACATTCCTCCTATGAGTGCATCACAGATACGGGAGAGAAATGGCTTCCTTTCCCCCTTCTTTCCGGGACAATTCCAGCAAGTGCTGCAACCAGCACCNNAAGAGTATGGATTGGTGACCGGTAATTCCCGAGTTGGGGATGTCCCCGGGCCATATCTGCACTGCAGGAAAAAACCTTAAATCAGAATGCAGGGGTATTGATTGTAGACAATTCGTGGATGCAAAAACACCAATGAATCCATTAACACTTTCCGGGTGGGTTGAGCGGGACGGGCAGCGGCTCTCCCTTGCAGAGATAGAAGAGATCGTTTTAGAACGCCCGGGAGATATCCTGCGGTGCGGAGGGGAATTTTTCCTTGCATCCGACCGGTGCCGGGCACGGGACCAGTTCGGGATCATGCAGGGCGACTGCCCGAAAGGGATCCTCATCTGCGGTGGTGAAGTACAGGGCACCATTGAACCGGTTGTTCCGGATATGCCGCTTGAGGAAGCCATCGTTACCGCGGTCCGGCTCCGCAGCGATGAAGGTATCACTGCGCTCTCGGGCGGCGTGGATTCGACCCTTGTCGCGCAGCTGGCGCAGCGCGAGTGCGTTGCGGTAGGGCTTGAAGGCTCCCACGATCTCCGTCAGGCACGACACGCGGCCGACACTCTCGGTCTCACCTGCACGGCAGTTACCATCACATTGGATGAGATCGCAGATGCGCTTCCTGTGGTCGTCCGCGCTATCCCAAAAAAGGATCCCATGAACACGGGCATTGCGCTGACCCAGTATTTTATCGCGCGCTTTGCGGCAGAGCAGGGATACCAGCGCATCATCACGGGACAGGGTGCCGACGAGCTCTTTGGGGGCTACCTGAGATATCTTGAAACA
>PMKW01000113.1 GCA_003157895.1 Methanoregula sp.
CCTCCGGGAACTGGCAAACGATCTCATCGGGAATTATTTTGAGAATTTCCGGAAAGCGCCGGAGTTCCAGTTCAGGAACAGTGCATAACAACCCGGGCCGGGCAGGCCCCTGCGGCGGGATGTCCCTTGGCACTCGTTGCGGGCGAGAAGGCGGTAAGTATAGACCCGCAGTTCGCTTATGCGGGGAACATCAAGGGAGTCTCGCACTGCACTGTCTTGGGAGAAACCGGGAAGCGCTGGCGGCATTTAACCGGGCTGTCGGACCCGACCCCGGTTTTGACCAGGGTCGGAAGAATATCGATCTCGTCCAGCACGATATCAGGAACGGGGCCACTCCCGACACACCACCGCGAAGCCGGCTGCCCCGTCACCGCTCCTGAACATTGTCATGATCATTGCAGCGATCGACATCCCTGCCGGGGGCGGGTTTGTGGCCCGCCGCTGGTGGATCCGGCGCCGGAACCCGGCGCTGTTTTGGGAGTACGACTGACCTCATCCGGGGTCAGGGAGCCGGGACTGATTCGACAGCCTTAATAAAGAGAATTTTACGAATATGATACAGGAGTATTTTTAGCGTGAAGTTGAATCTGTTATCCTCGATAGCACCGGGCATCACCCTCATCGTCCTGCTCATGCTGGCCGTACCGGTATCGGGAACCACCTATTCCTATACGAATGCTACCCTCCGCAGCTCTCTGGAGTTCCAGGCTGCGATTAATGCAACAACCGATGGTGATACCATCGCTCTTGAACCGGGAATTTACTGGGTCAACAAAACACTCTTGGTATTTAACGATACCACCATACAATCAGATGGCGGCACTGCACAGAATACGATCCTAGACGGGCTGACCCCTTCGGGCCAGTCTCCCACCGATGGGATATTCCGTGGTTCATTCGACGTAAATCTTAACAAAAAAACGCTTACCCTTAAAGATCTTACGTTACGAAACTCGCAAAGTACGAATTCACAAGGCGGGGGTGGTGTGAACGTTTACGGAAATATCACCGTCATCTCATCAGATTTTTTCAATGTCAGTACAGATGCCAATCGTAAAGGCGGGGCACTCGCAGTTGTTTCAGGAAACGGGGCCAATATAACCGTTACCGGGTCGAATTTCACCTGGTGCTCAGCAAGGCAGGGCGGAGCCATCTACTCCCAGAACTCTTTTGTTATTGTCAACTCGTCATCATTTGTCAGTTGTAGTGCGGGAATTGCCACTGGCGGAGGTGCGATTTATTCAAATGCGGGAGGGAGTTTTACCTTCAACAGGTTCGATAATATCACCGCTCCGGATGGTAACATCATCAGAAATAATGGTGGTGGTGGTGATATCATGGCCAGAGAGAACTGGTGGGGAACAAACGCGCCGTCCCCGGGGCTGGTATCCGGTGGATCGCTTAACCCGTATCTGGTCCTCGGGGTTACGGCCACGCCCTCATCCATAACAACCGCCGGGACCAGTACCGTCGCGGCAAACCTCAGTTACGACTCAGCCGGCATCCGGCCTGCCGCAAATATCCTCCCGGACGGTATCCCCGTTTACTTCACCGTGGGATCCGGGCCGGGATCCGTACCTTCCGGTGTTGTCCTGACCACCGGTCATCTCGCGACGACAACCTTCACACCTTCGGAGGGCGGATCTGCCACGGTCAATGCTTCGGCTGATGGCTGGAATGTATCAGCACTCATCAGCATCTCATCATTCCCGGTCATCGCGTTCAGCGGGACACCGGTATCGGGCACTGTCCCGCTCACGGTCAGCTTCAACGATACCTCATCAGGTACTCCCGCCCCTTCCACGTGGAACTGGTCGTTCGGTGACGGCCGGTGGTTCAACACCACGGACAGTGCGGCAAAAAATACCACCCACACGTACACGGCTTCCGGAACGTATACGGTAAGCCTGACCGCAAACAACACCGCCGGGGCAGGCACGCTCTCCCGGGCCGGGTACATCACGGTAACGGCACCGGCACCAACGGGTACACCAACGCCGGTCACCCCGGTTACGACGCTTGATACCCGCGATTATGACGACGGTTTCTCATCCCCTGCCGCCTCCCCCGCAACAAACGGGACCGGAACCCTCCCGCTTATGACCGTGACCGTGAGTATCGGCGGGGACTCGAAGGCCTGGCAGGCAATTGTCACCGGCACGAAACTCTCCGATCTCATCGTCACCGGCACCGTGCAGCACGGTCCCGCGGACAACCAGTCTGCACCGCCGGGGATCGTGTTCCAGTATATCGACCTCGTGCCGGCACGGTACGATTCCATTACCCGGGCGGTGATCAACTTCACCGTCCCGCAGGCATGGCTTGACGAGAACCAGATCGCACCGGGCAGCATCGTGCTGTACCACCAGACCGCAAACGAAGGGGAGGCGCTGCCGACAACCGTGCTCTCGACGAAGGACGGGACGGTGTACTTCTCGGCACCCTCCACCGGCTTCTCGCTGTTTGCGATTGCCGGAACGCCAACGGCCCTGACACCGGCAACCATTGCGACAACGCAGGGAATTATGAGTGCCGGTGTGCAGACTCCCGCACCGGCAGCTGGTGCGAAGGTCCCTGTTACAGCGCAGACCACCGCCCCGCCGGCAGCGGTCCCGGA
Source organism: Methanoregula sp. (assembly GCA_003157895.1). GTDB lineage: Archaea > Halobacteriota > Methanomicrobia > Methanomicrobiales > Methanospirillaceae > Methanoregula. The sequence continues at coordinate 2,618 of PMKW01000113.1, forward strand.
GCCGGCTGCCCCGTCGCCGCTCCTGAACATCGTGCTCATCGTTGCAGCGATCGGGGTNNTGGCCGAAAGGCAACACTTTTTATGAGAGGGGAATGAAGACTGCACACGGGATAACCATGACGAAGATCACGCAATACAGTGCAATAAATCTCATTGCTGAAGCGGGAGTGGATCCTGAAAAATGGAATTCGCTCCCTTCAAAAGAACTCGTGGAAAAAACCGTACAGGAAATTGAAAAAAGGGGTATTACGGTCATCGTTGCAGGAGATGGCGCCGAAGCACTGTCCCTGCTGAAAAAACTCATCCCGCCCGGATCCGAGGTGATGAACGGCTCCTCGACCACGCTCATCGAGATCGGGTATGAGGAATTGATTGTGACAAACCCGTNNATTATTTCATCTCCGGCGCAAATGCCATTGCGGGCACCGGGGAGATCCTTGGCTGCGATGCAGGCGGGAGCCGGGTGGGTGCATGGCCGTTTGCCGCCGGGCATCTCATCCTGGTTGTGGGAATAAACAAGATCGTCCCCACGCTTGAGGATGCACTGGACCGGATCCGTTCCTACGCGTTCCGGCTGGAAAATGCCCGGGCCCGGAGGGCATACGGGACACCCAGCCTCATCGGGAAATGCGTCATCCTTGCCCATGAGAAGGATGAAGGGCGCATAACCCTGGTCCTGGTGAAGGAAGCACTGGGGTATTAAAAAAATCGTGGCGGGGGATGCCCGCGGGGCTCTGCATCCACAAAGAGCTGCCCGTTTTTCGCCCCGGTGGCACAGGTCCTGGGGCCGGTTGCCTGCCGGTGGGTGGCCATCTTCATTATCCATGGAACACTGGTGAGCACATTTCCGGTTGCCGGATCAAACTGTGCGCCGTGAACCGGACCTGGGGTCGTCCTCCTGGTATCCACCTGTCAGTCCCCCTGGTCTTCGGGTATAGCCCAAGACGGTTTTTTAAATTTCATGAAGACAAGCGGCGGTACCGCAAGCAGGAATGTCCCGAGCAGCACAGACCCGACATAGAGTGGGGCATTCGGGAAAATTGCCGGGGGGATCAGGCCTACGATAAATGCGAATACAACGCCGATGCCTCCGAGACCTCCGACAATCCATGTTCCTGCCATTCCGCCGGGGATCTTGAACGGTCGCGGCTGGTCCGGCTTGCTGTATCGGAGCTTGATCAGAGCTGCAAATATCAGCACGTACATAATACAGAGCAGTTCGACGGTCATAGCCGACATGATCCAGTACGCCTGGTTGACCGAGGGTAAAATGACATATAGGAGCGAAATTGCGGAACCGATGAGCGCTTGGGTGACAAGAATGGCGACGGGAGATCCGTACTTGTTGTGCCGGTTGAACATCGGGGGCATATTCCCGTCAAGCGCAACGACTCCGAGACCTTTTGCCGGGCCGATAAGCCAGGCAGCGAGAAGGATCACCCCGCCAATCGTTATCAGGACGGCCATGGGAGCAACGAGCCACGGGAGATTCACTGCCTCTAAGAAGTACTGGATAGTCTGCATGACGCCGGATGCGAGGCCAATCTTCGCGGTCGGGATGACGAACGCGATGGCAAGCGTCCCGAGAACTGAACAGACAAAAATAATGATTGCCGAGAGCGCTATCGCTTTGGGATAGTCTTTCTGGGGATTTTTTGTCTCAAGCGCATGGAACCCGGCCATCTCCATCCCTGCAAACATGAGAATGATGGTTGCGAAAAATGCCAATGTTGAGAAGTCGATTTGCGGTATCATTGCGCCCGGTGAAAAAGCGGGAAGCGCTGTTGCGGCCCCGGTAATGACCCACCAGATCCCAAAAATGATGATGATACCGATCGGGACGAGACTCCCCAGGATCACGCCGACATTGGAAAATTTTGCGGTTACGTCGGGTCCAAAGTAGGCGATCGCCGTAGTCCCCCAGAACACGATCATCATCACGCTGAGCATATAGACAGGATTTTTCGCGAGATCCGGCGTGATCACGAAGGCAAGGGTCGAGGCAATGAAGGCAAGCACCGTTGGGAACCAGACAAGGTTGTTGGACCAGTCGCAGAAGATCGCGATAAAACCGCCTTTTTCCCCGAAAGCCTGTTTTACCCAATTATAGACACCCCCGCCTTCGGGCCACCCTGTGGCAAGTTCAGCACCGGCCAGGGAGATGGGGATCAGGAACAGGATCGTCCCGATGAGGTACCATCCTATGCTCGACCATCCGAACTCAGCCATCGAGGGAAAATTCCTGATACTGAGTACTGCGGCGACGTTGATCATCGCGAGGGCAAAGACGCCCAGTATTTTCATGGCAGCGACTTTTTTTGTCCCTGCTGCGTTTTTTGTTTTTGCACTACTGTCTTCGGTCATAGATCCTCCTTAATACAGAAAATCCTGTATTCTCCATCCACACATTCGACACCATGGGTATCATGGGAAAACCCCGGGAACCGGGCATCAAAATTCTGCAGTGCGAGCAGGTACCGGAGTACCGGTTCGTCAGCGCCGCCGGTCCTCTCGCCCGGCAGAAGCAGGGGAATACCCGGAGGATACGGGACGACACCGGTTGCAACAATCCTGCCGCCCATCTTCGCCACCGGTACCTGTTCAACTTCTCCCTTCACGAGGTGCTTGTAGGCTTCAGCAAACGAGATGGCCGGTTCCGGCAGCAGGCCGTATGCCTTCTCAAGCAGGATTCCCTGCCCGTT
>PMKW01000056.1:0-10399 GCA_003157895.1 Methanoregula sp.
GTTCATCAATGTACTCTTCCGTGAGGCCGAGGGCTTTCGGGATATCATAACTGTAGGTGAGTGTATGATCCCCCATCTCAAAGGTAAAAAAGTCAAGGATGTCCTTCCTGACGAGATCGCCGTTTACCACGGCAAGGTCGAGCGGGATGATGCTATCGGGCAGAGTGGCAGGGTACTCATGCCTGCCCACAATCCTGCCTGCAAGGGTGTATGTATATGATGACGTGAGGGTGAACTGCCAGTCCCCCATGGTTTTTGTGTACTGCTGAGGCGGGGAAATCGGGCTCTGGTAGAAGCCCCCGGTTGTATCCGGCAGGCCGGAGGGTTGTATGGCGGGACTACCTGAAACGAAAAAGTAGCAAAGGAATCCAATAATGATGAGCGGGATGACGATTGCAGACCATTCCAGCAGGGTACGAAGGCGGGACACGGGGATCACAGGGTGTGCGGGAAAAAGATGATAAATGATTTTTAAGTAATTACCGGATCTTTGTTCCCGGCTCCACCGGCTTCACCGGCACGAGGAGCGAGGCTGCATCCCCGGCTGCGAGAATCATACCATTGCTCTCAATCCCGAAGATCTTTGCCGGGGCAAGGTTCGTGACAACCACGACATCCTTTCCCACCATCTCACCGGGTTGGTAAAACTGCTGCATGCCGGCAACGATCTGGCGGGTCTCGGTGCCGATATTCACCATCAGTTTCAGGAGCTTGTTCGACTTCGGTACCAGTTCTGCGGACAGGACTTTTCCGGTCCTGATGTCCAGTTTCTGGAATTCCTCAAATGTGACCACGGGTATCTTCTCCGTTTTTTTATTGGCTTCTGCAACACGCCTCTGGAGCAGGGCATCGAGCTCTGTTATCTGGGTGTCTTCCATCTTGACAAAGAGGGTAGTGGGCGGTTCGATGCACGCCTCCGGGACCGGGCAGGTCGCATCGCTGATCGGGTGGGCAGCCACCTGGTCGAAGTACCCGAGCTGCCTCCAGCACCGCTGGGCAGTATCCGGCATCACCGGCTCGATCAGGATTGCAAGCGCTTTTGCAATCTGGACACAGTTCTTCACCACCTGTGCTGCTGCAGCCCGGTCGGTCTTTATTAGTTTCCATGGTGCATTGGTCTGGATGTAGGTATTCCCGAATGCGGCAAGCGCCATGATCGCGTCGACCGCACCCTTGAACTCGTAGTCCCGCATCAGCTGGTCCACGGTTGCGAGGGTCTTTTCGATCTCGGCAATGATCGCCGGGTCAATCGTGCCCGGCGGGATACCCGCGAACTCCTTCTGGGCAAAGTAAAGCGTGCGGTACACGAAGTTGCCGAAGATGTTGACAACCTCGTTATTGATCCGCTCGCCAAAGACTTTCCACGAGAAGTTCAGTTCCTTGGTATGGCTCGTGTACGCGAGCAGGTAGTAGCGGAGGTAGTCCGCAGGGAGTCCTTTGTCGAGATAGTCGTCGTTTGTCCAGACAACATAGCCCCTTGATTTGGAGAACTTGTGATCATCGACCTTAACCATCCCGCTTGCCACAACCGCATGCGGTACGCCATACCCGGCTCCCTTGAGGAGCGCCGGCCAGAAGATACAGTGGTGGTAGATGATGTCGCCGCCGATAAAGTGGGTGACGCGGTTCTCGCCGCACCAGTACCGTTTCCAGTCCTTGCCGTTTGCCTTTGCCCATTCCTCGGTGAATGCAATGTAGCCGATCGGGGCATCCACCCAGACATAGACCACGAGATCGTCGCGGCCCGGGAACTTCACCCCCCATTCCAGCGTCCTGGTGATGCACCAGTCGTGGAGTTCGTCCTTGATCCAGCCGATGGCGTAGTTCTTTGCATTGTTCGTGCCCCGGAGCTGGTCGAGATAGGGCAGGAGGAAGTCCTTGAACTCCGAGAGCCTGAAGAAGTAATGCTCCTGGTCGCGGAACTCCGCCTTCGTGCCGCAGACCTTGCAGACCGGGTCCTTGATCTCGCCCGGCTCAAGGTGCTTGCCGCATCCCTGGTCGCACTCGTCGCCCCGGGCCGGCCTGCCGCAGTGGGGGCAGATCCCCTCCACGTACCGGTCGGGAAGGAAACGTTTGCACTTCGTGCAGTAAGCCTGGTGGACGACCTGATTGTAGATGTAGCCCTTCTTCTGGAGCTCAGAAATGATTGCCTGCGTCCGGTGGTGGGTGGCCGGGTCATCGGTCATGCCGAAACGGTCGAAGATCACGTTCATCCGCTTGAACGATTCGTCGAAGTGCTTGTGGTATTTCTCCGAGAGCGCCCGGGGGGATGTACCGGCCTCCTCGGCCGAGACCACAATCGGTGTCCCATGGTTGTCCGAACCGCAGACGAAGACAACTTCTTCGCCAGCGCGCCGCATGTAGCGGACGTACATGTCGGCAGGGACGTACGTTCGCAGATGACCTAAGTGGCAGGGGCCGTTTGTGTACGGCAGCCCGCAGGTGACGAGCAGCGGTGGCGGATTCATCATTACGTTTTAGATGCTTATGCGTAATAATATCTGTATATGGCAAAACGGCTGAAACTGGCTACGCGGGCATTCGGTGCAGAGCCCGGGCTGCCGGATGTGGCCGGACTTGCTGAATGGATCGCAGAGCACCGGGGCAGGATGGCGGATATCGTCACGTACCGGCTTGACCGGTCGCTCGCCCCGCAGCTCGATGCAGGGATTATGATACCCTGTGCCGGGGGAAAATTCTATGCCGCCAGGATTCGGCAGTGCATGAGCGGTATCAATGACAACAAAGCTGTCGGTGAGCTCTATGTCGATACCCCGGCGATCATTGAAGATGCAGCCGGGATCGTGATGCAGAAGAAAGGTGCATGGTGCGCCATTCCGGCACCCCACATCCTTGGTATCAGGGATACTTATTATGATGATAAAAACGAATGGAGTGATGCGATCTGCGATGCATACCGTACGATTATGCGGGAGATGCGGGATACCGGGATTACCGGACATGTCCTCATCGCTGACCGAATGGACCATGCCGAGCTTGCATCACTGGCCCGGCAGAATGTCTTCTTCTTTGCACCGGCACCGGACCGTGAGGAGCTCGCAGCCCTGATGGAATACCAGCATCAGGTTGCAATCGGAAAAGACCAGTTGCAGATGGTGTTCGATCTCATGAATGAATACACCCTCCAGAAGATCTTCATTATCAGCCCGGATCGGGAATCGATCAGACTGGCACTGGATTATCTCGACCCGGATCAGATTGTTACCGGGGGGTATTGCACGGAGGACTGCGGGAAATACTGGAAAACCCTGGTGGCGGATGCATTCTATGAACGCTGATCAGTGACCCCCACTGCATATGACCGGTTGTTTTGCAGTACAGCGATCGTGTCGTGACTGGAAAAAAGGGAGATGAAAGGGGTTGAAGGAGATCTAGGAAGATATCCTGTGTGTCACGGACGGTATCGTGAGACGATCATTGAAAAGTTCCTTATACCCGTCAGGGAAGGTGATGGTTGTCAGGCCCGGTGAGAAATCCGGGGTAACGAACGATGCAAACCAGTAATTATTGAGCACCTGTTCCGCACGTTCGAAAGATACCGACGGGGTTGTCATCGTGGTCTTGCCGTTGACGATTGTCATGTCAGCAAACGACGGGACATGTACCTGCGCTGACGAACTGGTCGCCCCGGTAACCGTTACCGGCTCTGCACTGCCTGAATTGAACGCGGACTGGAGTTCGCCAGCGGGATCTGCGATCTTAAAAAACACCGCACTCTGTTCGAAGAATGAAAGATCATACTGGAGATCCATATCTGCATTGCCACTCTGGTCAAGGGTGATGGAGAGCGACTTCATCATAAATGCCTGCGCCGGCATCACCGCCAGCGCCACCAGGCTGAACCCGATTATAAGACAGAGTATTTTTTTCATAGATGCCGGTTTTACTGATGCGGTATAAAAAATCCATAGATAGCAAGAGTGATAATAATCCGTTACCATGATCAGGGCCGGACCTGATTAAACAGGTATGTCTATCTGGGGGGGCTCAGATAAACAGTGATTTCCCTGAGGGACAAAGTACTTTTTGTCAATAGGTCTCAGCGACCTTCACGAGCTCGTCGAAATACCGGCTCTTCCTGAAGAGCCACCAGGTAAACCGCTCGATGACCGTAAAAGTGAACGAGCCGCCGGCAGCGTTCGGGTGCCCTCCGCCGCCGAATTCGCGGGCGATGAGGTGGCTGATAGGAGGGACCGACCGGATCGAGAACTTCCCGTCTTTTCCTATGATAACCTCGATATCGGTCTTCTTCTGGTCGCGGATGAAATGGGCGGTCTCGCTCGGGTATCCGTACATCGGGGCAAACGCGATATGGTATTTCGTGCCGGCAAAGGTAGCGTGCTTCAGGCTCCTGTGCATCATCGCTTCCATCTCGGCCATGATATCGGCATTCTCGCGCTCGATATGCTCATCAGAGAATACTCCGTTAACGAGGCAGTCACGGACATGGTCCCGGTTCGCCTTTCTCTGGAGCACCTGCCCGAGTACCGCTGAGCGGGGATCGGCATGTTTCCAAAGGTCGTAATCGCAGACAACCCGCGCCACTTCGGCAGCAACGGGGTTCTCCGGTGCGATGTCGCGGACAACGATCCCGGTGCCGCAGACCGAGGTATCAATATGCAGGAGGTCGATGATCTGCTCGATCTTCTTTACCTCCTCGTCGCGCCAGCGGTGGTGGTCCCGCCACTCCACCTTCCACCCGTTCTTCTTCGCCATTGCCGCGGTGGACTCTGTCCCGCTGTGGTACCCGAGGTCCGAGATCGAGAGCAGGTCGCCTTTCCCCTCGCATGAGGCCACGAGCGCGAAGAGATTTGAAAATTTTCCCACCGAACTCCAGATCGTGAACACGCCATCCGTACCAAATACCATACGGTGGACGGCATCAGCTCCCACTGCATCAAGGTCGTTATGCGTCAGGTGGACCACATGCGCAGTGCGGCTTTTTATCGCGCTGGTAAGCCCGGAATCATTGTCACCAGCATTGGGAAGCGGCATTGGTTAATACTGTCATCGCGGCGTATAAAAAAGAACTTGTAATGAACGGGGACAGGACGGGCATGAACCGGGGAAGGAACAGATCATTTATTAGTGACAAGAAACAACATTTGTATTCCTGCCCTAGTAGCTCAGCTTGGGAGAGCGCCAGACTGAAGATCTGGTTGTCGCCTGTTCAAATCAGGCCTGGGGCACTTCTGTTTTGAGGTTTCCGGTTTACCTGTATACCACTGATCATAGTCGATGGGAATACATCATCAGGAATAACGGTAATACAGAAGAAAGAGGAAGATCATTACGATGACCCGGAGAATAACCACTTTGGGAAATACCTGGTTGCTGTCATACCTGTTCCCGCACCGGGCCGGGAGCGGAGTAATATAATGGACTTCATGCTTGCCCTCGCAGGAATCCTCCTCCTCGCGATCCTGTTCCTGTACATCAGCCAGGTCTTTAAAATCCCGAGCATTGTCTCCTTCCTCGTCATCGGCATGCTCGCCGGACCCTATGGTTTGGGGCTCATCACGGATAAAACAGGTCATGAGGCTTGCGATGACGATAAAAGGAGGGCCCCGGAAACAACACCCATCAGTGCCGCGGGGTCCGGGTAGCGGTAAGAATACCCTGTCGCCAGGTAGACAATCCCGCAGATCCCGGTAACGACAAGACCACGCCGGGCAGAGAAATACGCTGTATACAGGACCGGGATAAAGAAGAGCTCATAGTTCATGAGGGGATGCGGGAGCGAGAACAAGATAGCGGGGATAAGGGTACAGGATATTACCAGTAGGAACGGTACAGGATATTACCAGTAGGNNTCGCCATTAGCTGTTATTGTTATTTTAAGATGTTCATGAGGTCTCCAGATTTCGTTTTGAACGGGAAAACGGAGATTTTCTGTCCGTACGGTGCCCTGATGGGAATACCGGGCAATAAAAAATAGGAAATCCGGATTTTTTTATACATTAAAAACCAATGGTTTGATATTACAGGCAGGGTAATAAAAATAACGCGATGCGTCCTTACGTTGTGGTTAATGTTGCCATGAGTGCTGACGGCAAACTCTCGACACGGGAGCGCCGGCAGGTAAAAATTTCGGGACCACAGGACTTCAACCGGGTGGACCGGCTCAAGGCCGGGAGCGATGCGGTTATGGTCGGCATTGGTACTGTTCTTGCCGATGATCCTTCTCTGACAGTCAAAGGGGAGGAATGTCGCCTTCACCGTAAAAACCTGGGTGCCGGTGAGCACCCGGTACGAATTGTTGTGGACAGCAGGGCACGAATCCCGCTTGAGGCATCCATTCTGTACAAGGGCACCGGGCTCCGGATCGTTGCGGTATCAGAAAAGGCGGACCCGACCCGGGTGGCTGCTCTCCGGCACTATGCGACAGTTATCACAACCGGTGAGAACAACGTCGATCTCACTGCCCTCATGGACGAACTCGGGACTATGGGTATCCGGAGGATCATGGTCGAGGGTGGCGGGGAACTTATCGCCGGCCTGATCCGGGCCGGGCTCGTGGATGAGATCTTCACCTTTATCGGAAACCTGATCATAGGAGGCAGGAATGCCCCGACGCTTGCCGACGGGGACGGTTTCCTTGCCGAGGATGAGTTCTCCCGGCTCACCCTGATCGAGACCCACAGGATCGAGGACGGGGTTCTCCTGCACTGGAAAGTCGAACAGCAGGATACCCGGTAATTCAGGTTCTCTCAGAGACTCTTATACGTCACCTGCTCGTCAACGACCTTGTAGACCTCCCCATTGGCCATCGTCAGCAGGACTTCGACCCGGTCCGTCCCGTTGGTACCGGGGATCTCAACCGTATCCCCCATCTTGGGTTTTGCAATACCATCTGTTAAAACGGTCCCGTCCGGGTGCGTGACGCGGACATCCATCCGCGATACGAATATAAGCCCTTTTCCGCCATCGAAATGCGTGATGATGGTGGTCGAGTACATCCCGGACTTTTCCACGGTAACCGAGACCGGCCACTGCGGGGGCAGCGTGTCGGTGGGCCCGGGAATAGTTGAGGCTTTCGTGGTCGGTACCGGTGTCGGGGGTATCGTTGGTTCCGTTGTCGGAATCTGTGTCGGGGTAGGGGTGACAACCGGCTGAGACGGTGATGAACAGCCGGCAACAACGAGCAGCAGGGCAAGCACAAGCCCAAGAAAAAGAAAGGTTCGGTAATGCATGAAGGGGGTTTTGTTCCTGAGTATTTGAGACTGACGATTCCGGAAAATAGTGGAGCCGGTAATGATCAGCCGGGAATTGCGGGGGATTCTGCTATGTTGGCATGCGATCGAAGAGCGCTGATGCATTCGGTCGAAGATCTGAGGATCAATCGAAGAACTTCCTTCTTCTCCGATCTCATATTTGATGACCTTCAACAAGAAGGAGGTTTTCCAAACCCTCTCTGCCATATTTCCGATGAGATACGGCATACTCCTGATTAGAGAGCAGAGAAGTTAAAAAAATCTTAATGATGAGAAGGTTTGAGGAGCCGACCTATGTAGTTCTGATGGAACATTCGGAATCCCAATACCTATCACCCGGCACTCCCAACCCTTCTTTACGTATATCGCAGTTATCGTGCTTGCCGCCGTCTTCCTGCTGATCGCGGTACGGCAGGTGGGCAGGTTCAGCATCCGGATCTGGCAGATCATGCTTGTGGGAGCTCTTGCCGTACTGGTGACCGGTCAGATCGCTCCCCGGGATGCATTCCGGGCCATCAACCCTGACATCATGGTCTTCCTTTTTGGTATGTTTATCGTCGGCAAGGCAATGGCGGACAGCGGGTATCTCTCCTGTGTGGCCAACCGGTTCTTCTCGCGGGCGAAGAACCCGGACCAGGTCGTACTCTTCATTCTCTTGGGTATGGGTTTCCTTTCCGCGGTCCTGATGAATGATACCGTTGCCATCATCGGGACGCCCCTCGTACTCGGCCTTGCAACAACATGGAGGATCTCAAAAAAACTCCTGCTGCTCTCGCTTGCGATGGCAATCACGACCGGCAGTGTCATGAGCCCGATCGGGAACCCCCAGAACCTGCTCGTAGCGGTAAACTCCGGCATGGCGTCGCCGTTCCTGACATTCGCGGTCTGGCTCTTCGTTCCTACGCTTTTCAGCCTTGCTGCTGCGTTCATTGTCCTGCGGTTATGCTATGCCCGGGAATTTACTAGCTGGAGTCTCTCGCCGGACCCGGACATTGCCCGCGACGATTCCCTGTTTTTCCTGACAAAATGCTCGCTTGCGATCATTTTCATACTCGCTACCGTGAACATCGGCTCATCGCTCGCCGGTATTACAATGCCCGTCACGCTGCCCCTGATCGCGATCTGTGCTGCTGCCCCGGTCTTCATCTTTTCACCGCGCAGGTTCTCTCTTATTCGTACCATTGACTGGTCAACACTCGTCTTCTTTGCCGCGATGTTTGTCCTTATGGAGAGTGTCTGGCAGACCGGGTTCTTCCAGTCGCTTCTTCAAGGGGGAAGCATCTCATCGGTGCCGGTCATCCTGGGGACGAGCATCATCATCAGCCAGTTCATCTCGAATGTTCCCTTTGTCGCTCTCTTCCAGCCCATGATCCTGCAGGCCGGCGGAACGACGGCGCAGCTTATGGCGCTTGCCGCCGGGAGCACGCTTGCCGGCAACCTGACCATCCTTGGTGCGGCGAGCAATGTCATCATCATACAGAACGCCGAGAAGAGCGGCGAGACCCTGACCTTTTTTGAGTTTGCCCGGGTTGGGGTGCCACTCACCATTATTCAGGTTGTTATTTACCTGGTGTGGCTGGCAATAGTGGTATAGCCGGTGCCGGGTTTTCCTTGTGACTCGGCCGGGAAAATTTTTTTTAAAATATTTTTGGCGCGGAAAAAAGTTTTTAAAAAACCCGGGGGGTTCGCTGAAATTTTTTTTCTGATGAGTTGAATCCTCTTTGAAGGGGAGGAGAAGGCCAGGGGTGTGAGAGCAGGAGGTCTGCGGAATCGAAAACAGAATGAGAGATTCAGATTTTCACACGAACTGGATCTTTGATCTTTGAAAAATCCCGATCGAATGTTGCGATCTTTAAAATTGCCCGCTCCCTGCACGTGGCGACAATCAGTGCATCGTTTGGGAGGAGGGCATAGGTTCGGGCGATCTCTGTGATCAGAGAAAGGTTGGATGAATCGGGAACGATAACGAGACCGGAGAATAAATTATTCAGGTTGCGGATGAATTCGTCGGCAAATCCGTATCCTTCATCACGGATATGTTCTTTTTAGTTTCGCAGTACCGGTAATGCCGAATTCATCTTCAGCGATGAGCCGGAGCCCGATAAAGAAGGCTTCTTCATAGACCGACATGCTGGCCGCGCAGGTACCCGGAACGGATGTGAAGAAATCCCGGGCCTTCCGTGTCGTGTCGGTCTCAAGGATTAGCGGAATAATAAAAGAAGTATCTAGGAAGAGGTCCATGACTCGTCCCGAAGCGCGCTGATTCGTTCTGATGTAAGTTTTTTCTTTAACCGTATGGGCTCGAAGCTGAGTTTTTTCTCGATGGTCACCCGGATCCGCTCTCCTTCCCTGAGCTGGATCTTTCCCACCGGTTTGAGAACATTGTCCTCATAGATGCATTCGATTGCCTTGACCATGACGATTCACCCTGTGTGTACTGGGATCTTGAACGGGAATTATTATAGGGTTTGTGTACGGGAAAGCGGGTTTCGGAAATATCCCCGATTTTTTTTTAAAAGGTGGGCATCATGCCCGAAATCCCGGAAGAAAAAAACAGATGAAATGATTTTTCTCCGACGGAGAAGAATGTCTCTCCGACGTAAGGCAGATCGATAAAACAGGGGTTCTTTTCATTTTCCCGCACTATTGCCTGTCCGGAACGGGATCGGCCAGCCAATTGCGTCTATTAGCCCGGATTTTTTTCTTCGACGGCAAAAAATCCAATCAGGGCCCGTATCGGCCTTGAATTAAACCTTATTGTACCGTTTTTTGGGATTTAGGCCCCTTTGGGCAGGATCAGGCCAGGTTCCCGGGATCAGTCTCCGACGGAGAATGAGGTTTCGCGGAGTGCATCTCTCCGCAGGTATTTCGCCGGGATGTTCTCCGACGTGAAATCACCTTCTGCGTCGTAAATAATCCTCCGGACCCCCTGTCTTCCAAAAACTTCCAGGAGTTTCGCATACAACAGGGGGTCGGCGGATCCCAATCCGGGCGCGTATAGGGCTCCGTTCCGGAAAAGTGGGGAATCGGGGGCCGTACAGGGGCCGGATTTGGGAGGGTGTGGATCTGGAAAAATGGGGGTCCGGAAGGGTTGTTTTCCGGTGGGGTTTACAGCGTAAAGATTGATAGGCTGCGTAGCGGATTTTCCCAAATCCCGGCCGGGA
>PMKW01000056.1:10440-13126 GCA_003157895.1 Methanoregula sp.
TTTTTGGAAATTATTTTTGGCGTGGGAAAATATTTCCGGGAAAAATTCTGTGCGGGCCCGGCAGGGAAACCTCTTATCTCCCATGCACATACCCAACAGCGGGGAATGACTATTGACAGAAGAGACGCATGACGGACTCGCACGGGATGCGAAGCGCGAGGAGCTTATTGGCAAAGTCCTCGTGACAAACGACCTCCTCCAGTACCAGGACGGTACGGTGGCAAGCCGGATGATTGTCTTCAAGAAGACCGGCACCATCACCCTCTTCGCGTTCGATGCCGGCGAGGGGCTTTCCGAACATTCCGCCCCCTTCGATGCAGTCCTCGCGGTCACGGACGGGGAGGCCGGGGTTACTATTGCCGGTATCCCGTTTACGGTCAGGACCGGCGAAATGATCATCCTGCCAGCCAACAAACCGCATGGCGTGCAGGCCCGGGAGCGGTTCAAGATGACGCTGACCATGATACGGGAGTGAAAACGTTGGCTGAATTCAGACTTGAACACGGAGACAAGCCCGATAAAAAACGCGAGGAGCTGAAAGGAAAGGTCTTCCGTCTTACTGACCTTGTGGAATATGCTGAGGGTACGGTTGCGAGCCGGAGGGTCATCAACCGCAAAAGCGGGAGTGTCACTATCTTCTCGTTCGATGAGAACGAAGGGCTCTCCGAGCACACCGCTCCGTTCGATGCGCTGGTCACGATCCCTGACGGCAAGTGCGAGGTCTGGGCAGCAGGAAAATATTCCCGATGAGGACAGGGGAGACGATCATCTTCCCGGCGGGTGTCCCCCACGCACTCTCCGCGATCTCGAAGTTCAATATGAGCCTTGTGATGATTAAGGAGTAAGAGGAGCAATCAGTACCCTGTCCGGGGCAGCATTTCCCCGGCAATAAAAACGTTTGAAGAGTTACCACTTCACTTTTTTTTCGGTTGGGTTTTGGTTTTGACCGATTTGGTCTTTGCTGATTTTGCCTTGGTTTTGACAGGTTCGGCCCTGGTTTTCGCCGGTTTAACCTTGGCTTTGGCAGGCTGGGTTCTGGGCTTTGCTGACTTTTCCTTGGTTTTCGCCGGTTCGGCCCTGGGTTTGGCCGGTTTAGCCGTGGCTTTGGCAGGCTTGTTTCTGGTCTTTGCTGATTTTGCCTTGGGTTTTACCGGTTCCGTTTTAACGAGGGCCGGTTTAATTTCAACCGGTCCGGCTGATCTCTCACTCAGTTCGGAAACTTTTTTATTCAGTTCGGCAACTTTTTTATCCAGTTCTGCCTTTATTTTCGCTGGTTCTATTGCTGATGTATCCAGTTCAGCCATCCTTTTATCCAGCTCTGCCCTGGTCTTGTCAAACTCGAGCTTTGTCTTGTCCAGCTCGGCTTTTGCTCGGCTGACGATCGCATCAAAGGAGAGCTGGAACTGCTTCTGCGCATCCTTAATCGTTGTCTCAATGAGCTGCTTGCCTTCAGGAGTGGCTACGAGATTATGGGTAGCACTCATCATAGTATCGATCGATGAAATGACAGTCCTGGTTGCATCAGACAGTTTCTTGTCAATGGTATCGCCGGTTGCCTGCGGGGCCGCGGGCGGCTTATCCTCAACCCAGATCCCTTTCTCAAAGTGTCCTGATTTTTCGGTCATGCTGTATCACTTTTTTCTGATAATTGACATCGGTTTTCATTATACATATACTTCCTCGATAGAGGGGTGCCCGGATTCCGAATCTGCCGCCAGATATTTTTGCCGGGAGGGCACATTACGATTATCGGGAGCACGATATGTTCATGGGCGGCAACGAGAACGACGGGTATTTTTGTACCATCTGCGGTGGCATCCCCCCGGATAAAATCACCACGAAACGGGTGCTGATCGGTGGTAAGGAGACGGGCATTGACCATCTCGACTGGATCCCGGGGGAAGTGAAAAAGCTCGCGATGGATGACGATGCCACTGTTACAGAAGAGATCGTAAAGCGGGTGAAGCAGTTCAATTACGTGCCGACAAAAAAGACTGCGGATTACGGAGCCGGGCTTCTTGCGGTATATAAAAAATTCCGTGAAGAAAACCCGTAATTTTTTTTTTAA
Organism: Methanoregula sp.; assembly: GCA_003157895.1. Taxonomy (GTDB): domain Archaea; phylum Halobacteriota; class Methanomicrobia; order Methanomicrobiales; family Methanospirillaceae; genus Methanoregula. The sequence goes on from PMKW01000056.1 coordinate 12,509, forward strand.
GGTTCCCCGCTCACTTCCTTACCTTCGCCCGTGATGGTACGATCTCATTTTCCACGAGCAGGTTGATCACGGTCCCGGAGATATCCCCCAGGCCTCGCGAGGACCGGTCTCATCTCCCCGGAAGGGAAGACCGGCTCTTTTTATCAGCCACTCCCGCCATTTCTGCGGGAAGGGATGATAACGGATACGTTATGATGCCGGCTGCAGTATTTTCATGAGCCCCAATCTGCTGTGCCGGACAGGCAGTACCAGACCGAAGGACCAATCATCACAACACATGACCTGAACCTCTCATACAATCCATGCGATAATCGCGTCGCGTACCTCCCGAAAGCGGACTATGCGCTCGTGTAAAATTGGTTCACCGGCGGGGGAATCAGGAAAACCGGCATGGATTGTATCCTTACCCCCGTGAAGAACGGGCAGGTCTGGTGCTCACATTCACAGACTTTGATGATACGATCAATTCCCGGTTGGAAGAATTTATTCATACGTTTGGACCGTTGTCAGGAAATCTCAATCCCGATCCCGTCCATCACCAGGACAGTAAGCGGATGCACACCCCGGGGATCACTTCCCGCACTTACAGCTTCGAAGAGATCACTGTTTTTTCCCTGA
>PMKW01000074.1 GCA_003157895.1 Methanoregula sp.
GCAGGAAGATGAAGAGCAGCAGGAAGATCAGTGCCGCGATGGCGAACGAGAACAGGCTCCCGCTCTTCACTGCAAGATATATGCCGAGCGGGACAGTAAGTGGTCCTGCCAGCGCTGCCGCAGATGCGACCTCGCCGAACCAGAAGTAGTACCGCCGTTCTGCATAGTAATACAATTCAGCCCAAGGATCCATGGGCAAGAGCCAAGATTTCGTTCAAAGTGCAAATGTTAAGAGAGCTATCCGCACCCGCGCCTCATTCTCCGACGTGATCCTAATATCCTCGTTCCATCCCCTCCCCCCGGTCAACGTCCTAAACCACATCCTCCTGCCCGATCGCCCGCTGTAACTGTCATATATTGTCTTCCGGGAAAATGGTATTCTCCGACATGAAATAAGGTAAAAATCACTCTCAGAATGAATAACTATCCTGCATTTTCGAATAACTATCCTAAGTTTCCCCCCAAAACAGGGAAACGGAGCCCTGTAAGGGCTCCGATTGGCTATGCCCAGGGGGCCCCTCCGGAAATGTCCCTCCGACGGAGGGACAGAGGGAGGGTCAGCCGGGAGCCTTCTCTCCGTCTGGGTCAGATGCCTCTTTCCCGTCGGTACCGGGTGTTTCCCCCCCCGCATGGGCGATGGGACGGGATCCTCTTGGCATTGGGTACCGGAGATGATTCCTCATCAGAGTCGGAGACAGCCGCCGCTGGATCGAGCAGCGTCCCGTTCTGTCGGATCTCGACAAGACCCGTCCCCCTGAGCCGGAAGAACCGGAGGTTCCCGTAGTAATCGCAGGCCCAGATTTCCAGAGAGCGGCAGATGTCCGGCAGCACCCGGCTAAGGCCGGCAATGCCGGTCCGGAACTGACCGGCCATCCCCGGGACCGTGTCGTAGAGGCGCTTGGTCCTGAAAATGCGAACAATGGTTGTCCTGCCGGGCTCCGCGATAATGAAATCGCAGACATATCCGTAATAATGACGGCAGAAGATGACAAAGCCCCGGGCCAAGGCAACGGGCATCGCGATATCGATTCCCTTCTGCGGCAGTGGCCCGCGGTTCATGTCGGCATCTCAAAGATATCCGGTATCCCGGCCCGCGGTACCGAGGACCGCAGCTCGCGGTTCACCGACCGGGTCCGGATACTGACATTGTAGTAGTGCCCTTTTGCCTTCTTCACGACGATCCGCATCAGTTCCTCACCGGCCTTCTTCACTTCCCTGCCGGCAATGGTGGTGATCAGGAAAAGGGAGATCCTGGGCACGATTATGGCCAACCTGCGCGGCATCATGATTCCCCCGGGTGTTTGGGTGTGAGAAGCCGGTGTCCGGGCCGGTCGATTGCACGATCGATCCGGCTCTTGACTGGACCGGGCCGATCAGTGAGTGCAGCGATCTGCCCGTTAAGTTCCTTTACGACCTGGTCCAGGTGACTTGTGGCAGGGGCCGTGGCGGCCCGGTACGACCGGGATCCCGGCGGCTTGTCATGCAGCTCTGTTTTCCGGAACACGAAACGCAGCCCGGACCGTTCCTCCGGCACATGCCTTCGCGCCCAATTCAGTTCCTCATTTTCTTCGCACATTCCGGGCAGGAATTTTTCAGGTTCCTGCGGATTTGTTGCGGGAAGCTCATCAGCCTCGCCGCTATTATTCGCTCTCTTCATCGCCAATTCACCTTCGAAACTATTGAGATGTTCAGCAACGGTTCGTTCAGCCGGAGCGGCAGCTCCGCTCTCGTATCTGCGATACCAACAACCGGTCAGGAAATCTGGAAACGGTTACCGCGGCACCATGATTGCTTTCCGTATGATCGGAAGATAAGTTTCGCTGGTCAGGAATCCGTTCCCGCTCCATCCGGTGGTCCGGTTATTCCGGATGCAGCCGAAGAGGTAAAAGGCTGAGGTCCCGGTTCATAACAACTGGAACAGTCCCACAATTGCCTGCACTGCTCACGGGAATCGTGTCAGCCGGTGCACGGTAAACGGCCGGGAACCACTCCTGCTCTGCATCACTGAAGCGGTATCCCATGATCATATAAAGCACCAGATATTCGATCACGATCACTGCGGCTATGCACTGCGCCTCGTGCAGCGAGTGGCCGAGCGCCATGATCTGTACCGTTAAGGATTTCCAGAGATTGGCAGGCATTGTGATTATCTAAGAAAAAGAGGNNTTTTCAGCCATGATTGCCTTTTCCTCCTGCGCCCTGCAACCCCCGTCATCCTAAATCCGTTAAAATAAATATCACCGGCACTAAGCAGTTGTACTAGTCAGTCCCGGGGAGAGCAGTCCATGGCAATTGCATCAGAACCGACAGATTCGGCCCAATCCCCCATGACGGGGAGAGATTTTTATCTTGAGGGTATTGCACTCGGGCGTGAAGGAAAGCACGAGGAAGCCCTGAACTCGTTCTCTCTTGCACTTAAAGAAGACCCGAAACTGGCAATTGCCTGGGTCGGCCGGGGTTTTGCCCTGGGAAAACTTGGCCGGTTTGACGAAGAGATCGCCTGCTGTAAAAAGGCACTTGAACTGAACCCTTACTGTGTCGATGCCTGGAACAACCTGGGGTTCGCTTATGGCATGCTCGATCGGTTCGAAGACAAGGTCAGGTGCAGCGAGCGGGCGCTTCAGATCGACCCGGAGAATGCCACGGCATGGAACAATAAAGGAGTGGCTCTCGGCATGCTTGGCAGGTTCGAATCGGAGGTCCAGTGCTGCAAGCGGGCGCTTGAACTCCGGCCCCGGTACCTCTCTGCATGGGTCAACGAGGGGTACGCGTACGGGAAACTCAAGTGGTACGAAGAAGAGATCATCTGCTACGACCGGGCACTGAAAATTTACCCGTTCTACCTGTCGGCCCTGATTAAAAAAGGGGTTGCCTTAATCAACCTGAAACGCTACCGCGAGTCCCTTGAAATCCTTGACGTGGTCCTTTCTCTTGACCCTGATAATGCAAAAGCCCTGTACCGGAAAGGTCTCGCATTCAGCATGCTCGGGAAGCACGAAGAAGCGATAACCTGCCTTGAAAAAGCCCTGAAAGCGGATCCGACGATAGCCGATGCATGGGTCGTGATGAGCAACTCGTGCTTTATGGTGGGCAAACTGGAGGAATCAGCGCGGGCATTCGACCAGGCGTACTATATCGATGTCAAGGATGTCCGTACTGGCGTGGTCAAGGGGCTCTCGCTTTTGAAGGTCGGCAAGGTTGACGATGCCGTGAGAAGTTTCTCGGATGTCTTTGGCATCCTGCTCCGTTAGGTTTTCGGTATTATGGCGCGGGTATTAAAAAATCCTTTGGTTTTTTATGTCCCTCATACGTACAGAGAAGCATGGATGTTGAGGAATATGCCCGAAAAAAAATTGCGGAAGGTGTCAGCGAAGCAGCAATAGAGGAACGACTTGTCAGTATCATCCGTTCGTATAAGACCGTGAACCCTTCTTATGCATCCGCATTTGCACGGGCTGTAATTACCGAAGTGAAAAATACTCGTGGATTGTCCGGGGATTTTTTTGTCTCCGAACCCGCCGGCGTAAAAATGGGGGAATTCGGTGTCGGATCCCGTGGGAAGGGCGACTTTTTTGCCCATCGTCAGATCGCCCGGATCATCGGCAAGAGCTCTGCTGCGGTAGGGGTTGATGAGATGGATGACGGCGGGGCAGTCAGGTCCGGGGGAGAATTTATTGTCTGTACGGTTGACGGTATGCACTCGCGACTCTCGGATTTCCCGTTTCTGGCGGGATTCCATGTGACACGGGCCACGCTCCGGGATGCAATGGTCATGGGTGCAAGACCTGTCATGCTCTTTTCCGACATCCACGTTGGCGATGATGGGGATGTTGCGAAAATCTTTGATTATACCGCCGGTATCACGACCGTCGGAGAAGCGATGAACGTTCCCCTCGTCTCCGGCTCGACACTCCGCATCGGGGGTGATATGGTGCTCGGCGGCCGGCTCACCGGCTGCGTAGGTTGTGTCGGGGTTACCGGGCACCTTACCGCACGAAAGTCAACGCAGGCCGGCGATGTGCTCCTCATGACTGAGGGAGCCGGTGGAGGAACCATTGCGACAGCCGGCATCTACTCAGGATTTCCACATGTCGTGGAACAGACCATCAACCTCAACTTCCTTACTACCTGCGATACGCTGATGAAGAGTGATGTTTTCAGAAAAGTGCATGCAATGACCGATGTGACAAACGGCGGCCTCCGTGGCGATATTTACGAGATGGCTGAGACAGCGCAGAGCAGGATTATTATTGATGATGCACATGTGGCCGGCCTTATCGAGCCGCATGTGAGAGCGATGCTCGAAAATCTTGAGATTGATTACCTTGGCGTGTCGCTTGATGCCCTGCTGATCGTTGCCCCTCCGGAAGCTGCCGGGGAGATCTGTACCACTGTGCGCTCTGCCGGCGTAAGAATCGAACAGGTTGGCCGGGTCGAGGCAGGAAAACCTGAAGCAGTTCTCATCTCCCATGGCAGGGAACTGGATTTCACCCCGCGTTTCCGCGAATCTGCTTATACGCCGGTCAAGAAGGTGGTTGATACCGAAGCGCGGGATTTCGACGAGATGAAAGAAGGTGTACTGAAAGCATCAGAAGCGGCGATCCGAAAGAAGGAGCGGGTGCTTGCACGACTCCGGCAAAAGAAATAAACTTTTTTCCTGAATTGAACCAGGCGACTCCGATCGGCGGATGGAACGCTCAATAATTAATAATTTTCAGAAGATGGAAAGAATATTCTCATTCCTTCTTCGCGCTGACAAAAATATTNNATCGGGTCGATCATATCGATATGGGCAAATGAGCACCATTTCACATCGACGTCGCCAAACCCGGCATTATCGAAGAGGCTGTACATCTCTTTCTCATTGTAATAGTGCTCCCCGAAGTCCTTCATGACTACATGCTTGATCCTGATCTTCTCGCCGATCTTGTAGAGCGATGGGATACCGCTCGTAATGAGTTTCTTTCCCAGCGTGCAGAGCGCAACGGAACCACCCGGTTCGAGGATCCGGTTCACTTCTGAAAGCATGGCAACCGGGTCCTTGACATAACTGAAGACAAGGACACTGGATACTGCATTGAATGTACTGTCCCCAAAAGGCAGGTTCTCGCCGGTCCCCACAATATATTCGCAGTCCGGGCAGCGGCGACGGGCTTTTTCCACCATCTTCTCGCTGATGTCGACTCCGGTTCCCCGCCCCCCGTGCTGGATATATTTTTCGACAAAAAGTCCGGTCCCGCACCCGATATCGAGCAGGTTGCCGCATTCGGGAAGAACCTTCATGAGGTGGTTGCTCAGGTGGGTGTGGTATTTTTTTCCCCGGTGATCGTCGTAATGGATGTCGTACGTGGAGGCGACCGTGTCATAATGCTTGCGGATCTTCTCTGTTTTCGTGACGCTCATGAAAAAACATCCAGTATACCAGTGGCAAATGCTCCCAGCTGAATATATTCATTATTTGCATGCATCATCCGGTTCTCTGCATCCGCGAGTGCTATCGCAAGTGCCGGGTGATTGTACTCTTTCTGTACTATTGTGCGGGCTTCATACAAAACTTCGCTTCCCGAAAGCCCATAGTCAATCATGAGGGACTCCATGCGGCGGATTCCCCCCCTCATATCGCCATCCCTGAGCGCATTCAAAGCCTGCAACGCGATTGTGGCATTTTCTGATGAGGTATGCGTCAGGAGGTCCTCGCACCTGCCTGACTGGAGCGCGGCCTGGAGGAGCAGGATGGCACGCCGCATATCACCGGATGCAGCCTGGACGATGAGATCGAGGTCATCATCGGAGCATACCGGTGAACCCGCAGTTTCCTTTGCCCTGATGTCCAGGAGATGGCTGAGAATAATGTCCTGACCTGACGGGGCAAAAAAAAGGGGGAGGCAGCGGGAGCTGATCGCGGGAATAATTGCGCTCGGGTTTGTGGTCGTGAAAATAAACCGGCAGGTATTACTTGTCCGCTCCATAATCCTGCGAAGTGCCTGCTGGGCATCGCGGGTGAGCGCATGGGCGTCTTCAAATACCATCAACTTGAACTCCGCATCCAGCGGCCGCATGGATGCATACGATTTGAGGATATACTTGAAATTCACGATCAGGGACTGGTTCTTCTGGTAGATATGGGCATACCGGTCATCCTGTTCTAAAAATGATTTACCCTGGGAAAACAGGTCCGAGACCGGGAATATGGATGTGTTCAGGTCCCAGTTATCGTGATACAGGGCTCTTGCAAGACATTCAACAGCGGCACTTTTACCGGTGCCGTGCGGGCCGGTCATGATGAGGTGGGGGAGTGTCCCGCATGCGGCAAACGACGAAAGGTGCTGGACGACCTGCTCCTGGCCAAGGATTTCCGGAAACGTAACCGGCCGGTATTTCTCAATCCAGAGCATGAGACAACCTCATTGTCATCTCACGTATTGCTTCTGACAAAAGATAATTATTGTCAAGGGATGATTTGAGTTCTTCCCGTTCTGAACGGGTAATGGTCCTGCAGGCTTCAGAAATATTCGGGAGCGCGCGGGTCAGTTCGTCCACAATGGTCAGCGTTGCCCTGCGGGACGTACGCGAGAGGGGGTTGAGATCGACAGCGATGACGGTCTTCCCCATGGTTACGAGCGCTTCGCAACGGTCACCATCCTCAAGGGGTACAAGAATGACATCGGCAGAGAACATCCCCTCCCGCCGGCACCAGGCACGGTCATGGGAGAGAGGGAGAAGACGTTCCGCAGGGCCGGAAAATATGTCGGATCCGGCACTTCGGAGCAGGTCTTCGATCAGATGCACCCGTTCCTCCGTCCGATGGAAGAGGTTGACTTCGACAAGAGCACCGCTGGCCTTCTGGAGCGCAGCAATCTCATAGGCTGCCAGCGCAGCGGCATTCCCGTTTACGGAGATGACCGGATGCCGGGCAGTGAGCAGCAGCGCAGCTGCAGTCTTTTCAGCAAGGATTGCGCTCGCGGTCGTTCGTTCCCCGATGAAGTAATCGAAGGCTTCGCCCCTGCCCTGGGCGGTGAGACCCTCCAGGGAAACAATGCCTTTTTTTACATTTTCTGCGAGAAGTTCGCGAATGACCAGTGATCGGTACCGCGGATGATCGGGCGGGATCATGGCCGGCCTCCGACAACCCGTGAGCCTTCTCCAGCGATAGTGAATTCATATACTTCCCCGGATGCTGAAAGGATATCCTGTGCCTTCTTCCCGTAAGCGAATACACCGTTGCCCAGCATAGTCATGCTTGCAGGAATATTGTTGTCAATACATCGTCGGATCACCGTGCCGGCTTCTGTCGTGAGGAGCCCGCTCTTCTCTGCGAACCGCCGGGAGATCCTGAAAAAATCCTCTGCATCTTCCGGCTGGCCGGGAGGAAAGGCAGCTGCTACGCGCTCCATCTGTTCCTGCGAGCCGAGTACAGAGGGTGGAGAGATCGGACCGAATGAAATAGCATAGAGCGGTTCAGGCAGATCAAAAGATCTGGTAATGGTGCCATCAATACCTGGTCCGTTCCGCACCACTCTCCCCCCACCCTGGCAGGCAGCAACATCCCAAAGACCCGTGCGGTGGACGACTTCTGCTTCATGGGCAAGCGCAGCGATATCGTGGGGGGTCAGACCGAGTAGGTTACTTTGGTTGACAGCAGTGAGTGTGGCAAGCAGTGCTGCTGCCGAGAGACCGAACCCGGCACCAATGGG
>PMKW01000050.1:0-805 GCA_003157895.1 Methanoregula sp.
GTGAGTTTACCGGGGTCGATCTCTCGCAGGACGTGAGCGGAGATCTTGCGAAGGTTGAAAAATAATCTCCTCTTTCCAGGAGGAGAGTTTTTTTGCGATTGAGACCTACCGGATTTGTACAGCACTAAAGGATGCCACAGCAGGAACATGCCATGAAAATCCACGGTATAAAAAAGGATATTCTCTCGCTTCTTCTCCGGATGGCGCAGGACAGCCATCCNNGTAGTCCGCGAGGATTCCGCGTCACTCTTCTATGACATGATGCCGCTTGATACCCATATTGCCGGCAGCGCCCACAGCCATCCCCGCGGTGCAATCAGTCCGTCCAATGCGGACCTCCGGTTTTTTCCCCGGACCGGCAGATACCACCTGATCATCGGGTACCCGTACCGGGAGAATGACTGGCGGTGTTTTACTGCCGACGGAGAGCCCCATGAACTCGAGGTAATCGCATGACCCCCCGCCGGATTGTTGCTACCGGCACCTTTGACATCCTTCACCCGGGTCACCTCTTTTATCTGGAAGAATCAAAAAAACTCGGGGATGAACTCTTCGTGATCGTGGCACGCGATGCAAATGTGAAGCACAAGCCCCACCCGGTTATTCCTGAAGACCAGCGCCTTGCCATGGTTGCTGCATTAAAGCCGGTGGACCATGCAATGCTTGGCGACCTGACCGACATGTTCCTGCCAATTGAGAAGATACACCCGGATGTGATCACGATCGGGTTCAACCAGATGTTCGATGCTGAAACCTTATCCCGCCAGCTTGCCGAAAGAGGGTTAACACCGGAGATTATCCGCAT
>PMKW01000050.1:906-11683 GCA_003157895.1 Methanoregula sp.
CTTGAGGAGATAGATTCCTTAAAAACGCTGGCCCAAAAAAAAAGGCGCAGCCGCAGTAGAGATTTCACCGGAGGATATTGTTGTCTCGCAATGGGTCCGCTTCAAATGCCGGTACTGCTGCAAGGGATACGAGAAACACCTTGGCTGCCCGCCCTATGCTCCGTCACCGGATGACACCCGCCGTATAGTGGATGAGTACTCCTCAGGCCTCCTTCTCTGGTTTGAAGGAGTACCAGACCATGGTGAATTCGGGCCGGACGACATTCCGGATGATTTCCACCCGTGGTACGCGGACCTGATCCGGTGGGTGAACGGGACCGTGCACCTGCTCGAAAAAACTGCATTCTATGACGGGTTTTACAAAGCATTCGGGTTCGGGGGATATCCCTGCATCTGGTGCAAGCACCTGCACTGCGTTGCTGAAGAGACAAAAGGAATCGTTGATGAAAGTATCCGGCGGAAATGCCGGCATATGGACCTCGTCCGCCCCAGTATGGAGGCTGCGGGCATCGATATCTTTGCTCCTGCCCGCACTATCGGCTGGGAACTGAATACAATACCCTGCAAAAACATGGAATACAGGAAGATAGTACACTCCCGCATCCACTCCGTCGGACGGGTCCTGATCGAATGATACTTACCTGTTCGTATGGGGCCGGTGCAAGGGAGCCCGCCTTCCGAAATTGAGGATCCCCCGCCGGAGATTGCTGCAGTATTTTGCAGTAAAGGATCCGACAATCGATGTCACGATGACCATTACTGCGATGGTGGTGGCAACAAGCCCGCTTCCATATAATGCTGCAAGTGCAATGGAAAATTCCCCCCTGCTGATAGTATTTCCCCAGATCTCTATGCCGGCAAGGGCAGATCCATGGATAACAATACCGGTTATGAGCCCGGAGATCAGCTTACTGATAATCGCGAGAATACAGATTGCAGCAATCATAAATGGATCTGCACCTCCGGACAGGTCCATGGTCACACCAAAAAAGACAAAGAAGACCACGAGGAAAACATCTTTGAACGGACGGGCGTGCTGTTCAAAGGCATCGGGGTCGGTTGTCGCGAACGCTGCACCCAGCGCGATCACCATCATGGTCTCGGGCACTTCAAGGACAATAGCAAAGGATGCCGTTGTCAGCACTGCTGCAAAGGTAAAGAGGATCGGGAGCTCGTCATCCCGGTCGAGAATGGAGACAAGGAATTCCTTCCCCCAGTGGGCAAATGCGTAGAGCACGAGAAGCACTGCGGCAATCTTGATGAAAAGAAAAACCAGGTTCTGGTTGCCGGATGAAATAACCGCAAGGAACAGGATCAGGACGAGATCCTCAAACATCATCAGCCAGATGACCGTTTCTGCTTCACGCATCATCAGTTTCCGGTTCTCGATGAGGGACGTGATTGCCATTGCCGTGCTTGAGATGTAAAAAGCTGACGCGATAATGAGGGATTCTGTCATGTTGAAACCGAAAAGGTAGGCTGCGACAAACCCGATCAGCATGTTCACGTTGAGGTCGATAATCCCACTCGTCAGTACAGCAGAGCGGTTCGCTGCAATCCTCTCGAGTTTCAGGCCGAGGCCCATGAAGAAGAGCAGGAATATCAGGCCCATTTCTGAGAAGAAACGGCTGAGCTCGTCAGACTGGACAATCCCCAGACCGGATTTTCCCAGCAATACCCCTGCGAGGATATAGAACGGGATCGGGGGCACCTTGAGATACTTGGTAATAAGCGCAAGGATAAGGCAGACAAAAAGCGCGATTACGAAACCTTCCATCAATCCACCATAATTTCGCGCTCAAATCTTTTTATCTGGTCGCTTTCCCCGATGACCAGAGCTGCATCGCCAGCCTCAAATGCAAAGGCAGGCGGGGGGTTGATGATATTTTTATCATTCCGGCATACAGCGATGATAGTGGCTCCCGTTTTTGCCCGGATCTGAAGTTCTTCTATCGTTTTCCCGGTAACGGATTTCGGGACGTAGAATGTGTGTATGGTGATGCGGAGGTCGGCGAGCGCAGAAAAGGCGATCTCCACGCTCTCCTGATCGGCTTCGATGATAGCCCCGGTAAGAATGTTACCGAGCCGCCGTGCCTCAACGGGAGTCATCTCGGCAGCGCTCGGCGTCCTGCACCCTTTCTGGAGCGTGTACATCTGGATCAGCCCGCTCTTTGTAAAAAAAATCGCAACCATATCGCCTTTTTCGGTTTCAAACTCGTATTTTGTTCCCAGGCCGGGCAGATTTAGTGAACGGAGAGCCATAGCAGACATTAGAAAAATGATCCCTAAATATATTATGATTGTGTGGCGTTATCTACCACACAAAGTACTCAAGATAAAAAACAAAAAGAGAGATTGTTTGCATTCAGGGTTTTTGAGAGGTCGGGAGGAGCGAAGTGCGAACCGAACCGGCATCTGACGCTTCTTTGGAGGGTAATGCCTCCTCCCCACCTATATTGTTGAAATAACCGGAAGATAAATCCCGGACCGGGCGGTGTGAAAGTGACGGATGTCCAAAAACCATCAGCAATAGCATCAGCTGCAACAAAACAGCTGACGATATCCAGGTCATCTGTAAAGATGACGGGAATTGGTATTCCTCCCGAAAAGAGAAAAGACCTCTTTATACCGGGTGTCGGATCGACAACAGGATTTTCACTTTTCTTTGTCGATGAAATTTTCGAGCTCTCCGACATGACAATACAGGAGACCGGTGAACCGGGAACCGGAGTACGATTTGAAATCTCCGTTCCCGCGGAGCTTTGCCGGAGAGATCTTGATGATACGTAACAGGATGTGGGACCGTTCCTATACCGCCAGAGAGTGCCGGATAAAATCACAACACATAACTATTTTCCATATGATTTCCTTGTCTATGCGCACGCAGAAGTTCACCATTCTGCATTCAAATGACATGCACGGGGATTTCCTTGCCGAAGTCTCCGGTGAGTCGGGAGAGCTGATAGGAGGGCTTGCCCTGCTTTCGGGATATCTCAACAAGGTTCGTAGAGAAGAGGAAAACGTCCTGTATGTGATCGCAGGGGACATGGTACAGGGATCCCTTATCGATTCTGAATACAAGGGCATTTCGACTATCGAGATCATGAACTATCTTTCTCCCGATGTGGCCACACTCGGTAATCATGAGCTGGATTACGGGCTTGAACATCTTCTCTTCCTCGAAAGAATGGCCAATTTCCCGATTGTCAACGCAAACCTGTACATTAAAAAATATCACAAGCGCCTGATGATGCCCCATGTCATCCTCAAAAAAGCTGGTTTTGACATCCTCTTTATTGGTATTATCACTGACAAAGTGATGGACACGATCTCCCGGGATGGCGAGATCGGGAGTTTCATTTCCCTCGAGGAGGCACGGGCGGAGGTCGGCAGGATCTGCAATGCCTACAAGAACAACGACATCGATCTGACGGTGCTACTTACCCATATCGGGTTTGACTCGGACCGGGAACTCGCCCGGATGCTGGATCCTGCATGGGGTGTTGATCTGATCATTGGCGGTCACTCCCACACTATCCTTGAGAAACCAGCATGTGAGAATAATATCCTGATTGCTCAGGCCGGGGTAGGCACTAACCAGATCGGACGGTTCGATATCACGGTCGATGATGACACCAACAGTATCGTGGAATGGAAATGGAAACTCGTGCCGGTTTGTGAAAAATCTGCCCCGTCGGATCAAAAACTCCTCGAATTTATTGATTCATTCAGAGATGTCGTTGACCGGAAATATAAGACCCTGCTCGGAAAATTCGCCATTACCCTTACTCATCCCTGCCGCGAGGAGGAGACAACACTCGGAAACCTTGTTGCCGATATTCTCCGTGAGTGCACAGAATGCGACGTCATGCTGATGGGATCCGGGGCGATCCGGTCAAAGGAGCTCGGACCCGCGGTGACCCTGGGTGATTTCAAGGCATGCTTCCCATTCGATGATTCCCTGAAACGGTTCACGATTACCGGAGAGCAGCTGCGGCGTCTTTTTTCCCATGTCATGCGCCCGGAGAACCGGGATGGCGAAGGAGAATGTTACGAAGTGAATGCCGCGGTCCATGCAGTGTATGATGACCGGAAAAAAATACTGGAATCCCTTGAAGTGAACGGCAAGCCGGTCGATGACTCCCGGAACTATACGCTCGGGCTGACCGGGTACCATGCGGACAACTGCTTAAAAAACCTCGATCTCACTCCCGATGAGCTCACGCACATTGGCGGGACAAAAGTAGTTGCCACATCAGTGACCGGCGTCCTTGAAGAATATCTGCGGGCCCACCCGAACCTGACAAGCCGTATCGAGGGGCGCCTCGTGTTCCAGGCATCCTGACCTGCCCTGCCGTTTTTCATACCGGGCTGGATCTGATACTTTTTTCACCAGCTGTGCCGATTTGTAATGGCAGATCCACGATCGCCTTTTCGCGTTCACCGATCTTTTCACCATTACTGCAGGAGTTGGAGATCATCGCCGAAATACCCAAAGAAGAATACATATTGAAATGTACCTCGGCATGTGCCGGATGCAGCGACTCGCTCGCGCTCCGGTACGTGCTCAAGGCAGCAGGGCCCGATACCGTGCTTGTCGTTCCCGCGTGCTGTACGAGTGTTATCCAGGGGATCTACCCGAACACCGCATTCAATGTGCCGGTCTACAACATTGCCTTCGGGGCCGCAGCTGCCTGTGCCTCCGGTATGAGCAACGCGTTCCGGAAGGCCGGGAAGAAAACGAACGTCATCGTTTATGCCGGCGATGGCGGGACGCTCGATATCGGTATCCAGGCCATGTCCGGCGCTTTTGAGCGGGGCACGGATTTCCTCTACATTTGTTATGATAACGAGGCCTACGGCAACACCGGTATGCAGCGGTCGGGTGCGACACCTCTTGGGGCAAAGACGACGACCACGCCTACAGGGAAGACCGATTTCAAGAAGGACATCGACGCGATCATCGCAGCCCACGACCCTCTCTACCAGGCAACAGCCGCAGCAGCATACCCGCAGGACCTTTTCAAGAAAGTCCGGAAAGCACTCACGTTCCGCGGCCCGAGCTTCATCCACATCCTTGCTCCCTGCCCGCCCGGCTGGCGGTACCCGACCGAGAAATCAGTCGAAATGGGAAAACTCGCAGTGAAGACCGGCATATGGGTGCTCTATGAGCGCGAGTACGGGAAACTGACGATCGGCACCCAGTCCAAAACGGCGATGAAGAAACCCCTGCCCCTTGAGGATTACCTCGCCCCGCAGGGCAGGTTCAAGGGCATTGATCAGAGGGCGGTGGATATCTTAAAACAGCGGATCGCCAAGACCTCTGCAAAACTTTTATCAGAGGAGGCGGCACCATGAAGAAGATCGCAACCGGCAACAAGGCGGTTGCCGAGGCGGTAAAACAGGTCGGGCCGGATGTCGTCGCAGCCTACCCCATCACCCCGCAGACCGAGATCGTGGAACAGATTGCGGAGTTCGTTTCCAGTGGCGAACTGAAAAGCCGTTACATCCCGGTCGAGAGCGAGCACTCGGCAATGGCAGCCTGTATCGGTGCGAGCATTACGGGCGCCCGTACCTTCACGGCAACGAGCTCCCACGGCCTTCTCTACATGCACGAGATGACCAACTGGGCGGCAGGGGCGCGGCTCCCGGTGGTGATGGCAACGGTCAACCGCTCGCTCGGGCCTGGCTGGAACATCTGGGCAGAGCACACCGATGCCCTCCAGGAACGCGACACCGGCTGGCTGCAGGTGTACGTGAGCACGGTGCAGGAAGCCTACGATGCAACGCTGATGGCATTCCGGATCGCGGAACATAACGATGTGCTCCTGCCGGTGATGGTGAACCTCGACGGGTTCCTCCTCTCCCATATCATGCAGCCGCTCGATACCGTTGAATTAGGCGACTTTATCCCGCCGCTCAACCTGCCCCATGCTATTGACACAAAGAACCCGGCCGGCTATGGCGGGCTTACTGGTCCTGACCAGCAGTTTTTAATCCGCTGGGATATCGAGCGCTCGATGCGGGACTCCGTGAAGGTCATTGAAGAGACCGAAAGGAAATTTGCCAAACGCTTCGGCCGGAAGTATGGATTTACCGAGGATTACCTGTGCGAGGATGCGGATGTAATCGTTATCGCCTTGGGTACCCTCGGAAAAGAGGCCGAGGTAGCCATCGACCTGCTCCGGAAGGAGGGTATCAGGGCCGGTTCCATGCGCCTGCGCTGGCTGCGGCCGTTCCCGAAGCTGGAGCTCAAAGGAAAACAGGTCGTTGTCATCGACCGCGACTACTCTTTTGGCCGCGGCGGAATCCTCGCAACGGAGATCATGGCGCAGACCAGGGAAGAGCTCTTCAGCGTCATCGCCGGTATCGGCGGTCAGGAAGTCACTTATGAGGACGTGGCGGATTTTGTCCGGAACCGTCGTATAGGAACAGAGTTCTGGTTCGGGGTGAACGCCCATGTTTGAGATCCGTATCCATTCCCGGGGCGGCCAGGGTGGCGTTACCGCAGCCCGGCTCCTTGCCCTTGCTGCAATCCATGACGGGAAATATGCGACCGCCGCCCCGTTCTACGGTGCCGAGCGCCGCGGGGCTCCCATCGTCTCGTTCGTCCGCATCGATGACAAGCCGATCAAGGTCTACAGCCAGATCAAAANNTCCTCGTCAACAGCCAGCAGAAGAAGGAATTTTCCGGCTACACTTCCAGCAATGCCGACCTGACCGGTATTGCCCTGAAAGAAAACCTCGTTGTCTCGGGAAGCCCGATTCTCAACACACCTGTTATCGGAGCTCTTGCAAAAATGGGAATCGTATCCGTGGATTCGGCAAAAAAGGCGATCCGGGAGATGTTTACCGATGAACGCAATGTCAAAGCTGCGGAAGCCGCCTACCGGGAGATGAGCGCATGACCGCATCACAAAAACGCGAGCGGCTGGCTATAAGCAGGCCTACCGTTGGAGCAGCCGGGAAGACCGGGACCTGGCGGGTCTTTAAGCCCGTGGTGGATAAGGAGAGGTGCAATGCCTGCGGGCTCTGTGCCACCTACTGTCCCGATGCGGTAATCAACGATGAGCTTGAGATCGACCTGAATTTCTGCAAGGGCTGCGGCATCTGTGCCAATGAGTGCCCGAAGAAAGCAATCGAGATGGTGCGGGAAGAGAAGTAATATTTTGGCCCGCTATTCCAACAACCTTTTTGTCTTCCCCAATAAAGATCATCGCTTGAGGATGACTATATGAACCGAATGTTTTTTGGCGATTCACGTGACCTGTTCAAGTTTGACCTTGTCCGCCATATCATGAAAGCATTTCCGGATCTCGCGAGCTTCACGCTCGTCCCGATGCTTACCGAAGAAGAGCCAGCAACCGGAAAGAAAAAAACCGCAACAAAAGACCTTGGGCTTGCCCTGAAGAACGGCAGGGCCGGTACCCAGAACCGTGAGCTGATGGAGTATATGGGCCGGCTCCAGGAGATTGACGATGACATCGAATATTTCCATGGGATCCAATCCTATTTCAAAAAAGAGAATATCATTGTCGATATCCTCCATAAGGACACCTTCTCGCACGAGCATCGCGTGAATTATTTCAACAAGATGTTCGAGAAATTCCCTGCAAACTCCCTGATCTTCCTCGACCCCGATACCGGACTGGAAGTGAAGAACCCTACCCAGCGGCACCTGTTATTTGACGAGGTGAAAAAAATATACGACCGCATGGACCACCTGTCAATCCTGATGATCTACCAGCACCTCCCCCGGGTAACCAGGACAGGGTATATCGAAAAACGATGCAGGGAACTTGCCGCTGTCACTCACTCACGGCCGGAAACGATCACCGACAATGAGATCCTGTTTTTCATCCTGACAAAAAATCCTGAGATCGAAACCCGCCTCTGCGCAGTACTGGGAGATTATGCGGACAAGTACAATACGCTGGTTGCCTGCTACCGGGGGGAAAAACCATAAATTTTACCCTTAAAAACGGTTCGGGTCAGGTCTTCGGCTCGTCTTTCGCAATGTATTCGAGATCAAATTTGTAGAAATGGGTGAACCCGCAGTTCCGGCACCTGACGGTAAAATGCCGGCAGCCGATGGTCAGGTTGTGCGGGCCAGTGAAATGGCAGTTCCGGCATTCAGCAGTCTCGATAAGCTTCCAGAGGTCATAACAGCCGATTTTGATATACTCTCCTTCTATACTGACATCCTCGATACGGGGTATGAAAACCCGGGTAGCCCCGCAGTTGTCGCAGACCACCTGGGCCTGGTACGGCACAGCGCTGATGATCTGATCAGCGTTCTGTTTACAATGATAACAGTCCGTGCGGTAACGCATGAAGATGAACCGTTCGCTCATGGGAGATAGTGAATACTTCCGGGCTCATTAACCTGTTGCCCGGGCATAACCACAGGAACATCCTGCCAGGATCAGGGAGGATCGAATACGGGGGGTAAAAAATTGTCCCGGTTTTCAATCTGCGACACGAATTCCTGCGTTTAAAAGAAAAAAACAGCACAAAAGGCAGTAAATTTAATTATGCGCCAGATTCAATCTCATTTCATGAAGACATATATCGGTTTGTTCATACTGGTGATTGTACTTGTTGCAGCCAGTGGATGCACTACACAACAGGCAAATCCCAACGCAACGGTGACCACGCTGACCACGACGATTGCAGCAACGGAAATCCCGGCAACGGTAAACACCCCCCTACCTACGACCGTAACAGCAACGGTATCAACGACAGCTGCATCAACGGCCACTACTACAATGATGACCGTTACAACCCTCCAGCCAACTATAACAGCTTCGACAAAGGTCACTACCATCCATATCAGGAATAATACGTTTGTTCCCGCGGAGCTGACTGTTCTTCCGGGAACAGGTATTACCTGGATCAATGACGACTCAGTCACTCACGTAGTAAAAGCAACCGGTGACAGCAAGGGGAAGTTCACCTCATCGGATATGCTCAGCGGCGCTACGTTTATCTATACCTTTGGTAAAGAAACCGGCACCTATGAATTTGCGGATCCCGGGTATCCTAATATGACAGGCACGATTATTGTCAAGCAGGGCGAAACGCTTTGGAGTGCAACCATTTCTTCCTAGATACCCCAGAAATAAATTTTTTTTCGCTTTTTGGTTATTGTATGACCGGGCTTTTCTGATAATAACCAGGAGAACATTTCCGATGAGAGAGAAGATGGTGACACTCCACCGGACCTGAAAAAACCGGGGGAATCAGCAGGTTTTACCCGGGTATCCGATCGCGATAAAAAGGCTTCTGGAATGGTTTATCGGAGATCCAGTAAGTGAATTTTTTTAAGGAAACGATAATACCGTATCCAACGGGTGGAGTTGGATGATACAGGACCAAAAAAGATATCGGAAAAAAGGACGGGATTAGTAGTCGCCCATGCCCGGAGGCATGCCGCCCATTCCACCCATGCCACCCATGCCGCCCGGGGGCATGCCGCCCTCAGGTGACGGGCTCTTGGATGAGGCGATGACATCGTCAATGCGCAGGATCATAACCGCTGCTTCTGCAGCAGAGGAGATAGCCTGGGTCTTGACACGGAGCGGCTCGACAACGCCGGCTGCCTTCATGTCGACTGCCTTGCCTTCGAAGACGTTGAGTCCGTGGGTCTTCTTTCCCTTCTCGTGAGCTGCACGGATCTCGACGAGCATATCGATGGGGTCAAGCCCTGCATTCTCTGCAAGGGTGCGGGGGATGACTTCAAGGGCTGATGCGAACGCCTCGATGGCGAGCTGGGCCCTGCCACCAACGGTTGATGCATATTCACGGAGACGGAGCGAGAGCTCGGTCTCGATTGCGCCGCCACCGGCAACGACCTTCTTGTCCTCGACAACGACACCAACAACGCGAAGTGCATCGTGGATAGCACGCTCGAGTTCGTCCACGACGTGCTCGGTGCCTCCCTTGATAATAATGGAAACCGCCTTCGGGTTCTTGCACTGCTCGACAAAGGTCATCTCTTCGCCGCCAACCTTGCGCTCCTCAACGATTCCGGCCTTTCCCAGCTCGTCCTTGCCGATCGCGTCGATCGAAGAGACAAGGGTTGCACCGGTTGCCCGGGCAAGTTTCTCCATGTCACTCTTCTTGACACGGCGGGTGGCAAAGATCCCAGCCTTGGCAAGGTAGTGCTGTGCAACGTCGTCAATACCCTTCTGGCAGAAGAGGACGTTTGCACCGCTCTTGACGATCTTGTCAACGATACCCNNGTGATGTTGATCTCGGCGTCGACTTCGGTCTTCTTGAACTCGACTGCTGCATTCAGGAGAAGGATCTTTGCATTGGTGACTTTCTTGGGCATCGAGGGGTGGACACGCTCCTTGTCGATGAGTACACCCTCAACGATCTCGGAGTCCTCAATGGAGCCCCCTGTCTTCTTCTCGACCTTGATATTCTCAATGTCGACCTTGCCGTCTTCATCAGTGACCATGGTCACTGCCCGTACAACGAGGTCACAGAGCTTGTCCTTGCTTGCCTCTGCACCCTTGCCGGTCATGGCGGTACCTGCAATATTTTTCAGGAGCGCCTTGTCCGTTGACTTGACATCAAAGGCGAGATCTTTCAAGAGTGACTGCGCCTTCTCGGCGGCCTGGCGGTAGCCGGCTGCGATGATGGTCGGGTGGACATCCTGTTCGAGAAGGTCTTCTGCCTTCTTTAAGAGTTCCCCGGCAATGACAACCGCGGTGGTGGTTCCATCGCCGACTTCGTCGTCCTGGGTCTTTGCGACCTCGACCATCATCTT
>PMKW01000064.1:0-21661 GCA_003157895.1 Methanoregula sp.
CCCGGCCAGGCAACGCAGGCATTGTAATTGCCAGTCGCGTTCCCGGATCAGACCATCATCTGCATTACCGGAACGGGCAGCGGCAGCCCTGATTCCATACAAAGCGCTGCCCAGGGCATGGGTGGGAACGTGAGCCGTTGCCACCGCCTGGCCTGCAGCGTGGGCAGCAGCCCGTGCGTCCTCCTCTTCCGCCTCACGGGCGGCAGCATGGGCATCGAGCGAAGCCTCGCGTATATCTGCCATCTTAAACACCCCGTCATCCACCCATTTCCGGCATGCCCCGATAGCTTTTCGTGGTCTGTCATCGCCGGGATGTTTCTCTTCAAAACAGGGGAGGACATGCTCTGCGCACTCTGCAGCCCAGAGAGCCAGTATCTTCTGGTCTGGTTTGAAGACCTGATGATCGATATGCTCCAAAAAAGGTTTGTCCAGAATTTCTGAAACCGACCTGCGGAGTTCACGGAGTACCACTGTCGGTTTTATTTTTTTCCGGACTTTTCGTTTCATGACCATTAGTAGTGAAAAAACCTGTTTGCCGGCCGTCTTATTAATCTTTTATGAGCGTGGCCGTCAGCCTGTCAGTACCCATCCGGGACCATACGTGTATGCCGCTGTCGGTTTCGCACATCACATCCTCCGTGTCCCCGTACGAGACTGCTCAATGCCGGCTATTAAGGATAATTTGCTGCAGGGCAGTGCCGTTGGTTTTCCCAGTTCTGTCCGGAAATACCGTATTGCGGTACGTTAATCAGCTCAGAACCAGCACCTCAGAAAAGGGAAACGAAAACTATGCAGACCTATGTCGCATTTCTCCGCGGGATAAATGTCGGTGGCAAAACGATGGTATCGATGAAAGAACTGGCCGCAATCTGTACCTGCATCGGATTTGAGAAAGTCCGCACCTGGCTCAACAGCGGTAATATGATCTTTCGAAGTCCCCTCACGAAAGCGAAGCTGCAGATAATGCTTGAAACGGAACTGTCAAAAAAAACAGGGAAGGATATCGGGATTGTTGTCCGCAGTCCCGGCGATCTCGAACGCGTTGTGAATAATAACCCCTTTCCGGATGCCGTCCCTTCGCAGGTCGGCGTGCTCCTTGTCACGGAACCGGTAGCAGAGAATGTCCTTGCGGAATTTGTCATTCCGGGCAGGGAGAAGGTCGTACCCGGCAAGCGGGAAGTCTATGTCCACTATCCGGACGGCATGGGCCGCTCAAAACTGAAGTGGCCTCTCTCGCTCAGGGGCGGGACCATGCGGAATATCAATACGCTTTCGAAGCTGGCCGGGCTTGCTGCGGAAGGGTAGATGATACCCATCCTGATTGAAAAAATCGAAGTCTGTTTGAAATTTTCCAGTCAAGGTTCGATCGATCCGGATCATGTTTTCGATCGCGATCACGACCGCGATGAAAATTTTTCAATCAAAGTCTGCTGAAAATTTTTCGAGCAAGGTCCGGCAAAAAAATTTCAACCAGGGTCTGATGATCAAAAGTTAACCACCTGTGCACTATTGCATACTTTCCATTAACGACGGAAGGTGGCACGGGAGCACCATTTATCAATCAGAGTCTGCTCAAAATTTTTCAATCAAGGTCTGGTTGAAAAATAAAAAACAGAGTCTGGTTGAAAATTTTTAATCAGGGTCTGGTTGATCTGCGAACGGTTTTCAATCGGGATCGTGATCGCGATGAATTTTTTCAAATCAGAATTGACTCATCTTTTGTAGGGGGCAGAGCTCCCGAGAGCGTCATAATTAATATCAAAATGATTTCTACAGAGCAAAAAAAAAAAATTTTTCAGGTTCATCCTACCAAAAAGGGAATGGATGATTTTATTACAAAAACTAAAACTCTTGCTTTAAATACAGAGGAATATTGTTAATTTTTCTTTCCGGTTTTCCCCTTCTTCTCCCCTTTCGTCCCGAACAGCTCGTTCACCATCTTGACCGCACACAGATCCCCGCACATCGAGCAGGTCTCCGTCTCGCCGTCCCGCTCGTGGATCTTCCGGGCATGCTCCCCATACAGTGCCAGCCGGAACTGCTCGTCCCAGTCAAGCTCATGCCGGGCCTTCGCCATCTCTACCTCGCGCTCCATCCGCCAGCCCTCAGGTTTGCGGACGGTGTCGCCAACATGGGCCGCGATCTTCGCCACCCGCGTCCCTTCGATGATATCCGCAACATCCGGCAGGGCGAGGTGCTCGCTCGGCGAGACCATGCAAAGGAAGTCGGCGCCGTTGAGACAGGCCGCGGCCCCCCCGATTGCCGCAACCACGTGGTCGTAGCCAGGCGCGATGTCCGTAACGAGCGGGCCGAGGAGGTAGAGCGGGGCATGGCCGGTGATCTCCTTGATCATCCGCACATTGTAGTCCACCTGGTCGAGCGGCATGTGGCCCGGCCCCTCGATCATCCGCTGGACACCGGCCGCCTGTGCCCTTCTTGCAAGCGTGCCGAGCGTCATGTACTCCACCGACTTGGCAAGTTTCTCGGCGTCCTGCAGGCAGCCGGGACGCATCCCGTCNNAGAGCGGGTTCTCCTCGTCCCGCTGCATCATCATCGCACAGTGGAACGTCCCGCCCCGGCTCACCACGCCCATGAGGCGGGGGTCAGCCCGGAGTGCGGCGAGCGCCTGCCGGTTGACCCCGCAGTGAAGGGTCAGGAAATCCACACCCTGCTGACAGTGCTCGCGGATAACCTTAAAGAGCAGATCGGCATCGACATCCGCCGCATTGCCGGCCCGGCGGACTGCTTCATAGACAGGAACCGTCCCGACCGTGGTATCGAGTTTGAGTATCTTCCTGCGTATCGCTACAAGGTTCCCGCCGGTCGAGAGGTCCATCAGCGCATCGGCACCGTTGGCGAGCGCTGCCTTTGCCTTCTCCTCTTCAAGGGTGGGATCGCACCGGCTGCCCGATGTCCCGATATTCACGTTGATCTTGACCGTGCAGCCCTCGCCAATGGCACAGAGCCGGTGCTTCCGGGTAGGGTTTTTCGGGATCACGATCCTGCCGTCAGCGATCCCGCGGCTGAGCCGTTCCGGATCCATACCTTCCGCCCGTGCCACGGCCCCCAGTTCCCGGGGAAGCCCTTTTTTGCACCTGCGGATGAGCAAATCCATAAGAAACATCTGTTCTGAGCCCTTATTATTGTGCATGCAGGTCGAGTGGCTGTATAGCGGCGATCCATGGGCGAACGCCTATGTTGCGGGAAACATCCTCGTGGATGCAGGGGTCATGCCGATGGCGGTTGCCCCCTACAAGGAGCAGATTGAGACGATCGTCCTGACCCATTGTCATTTCGATCACATCGCCCGGGTGAAGGAGATCGCGCACATGTGCAAAGCAAAGGTTGCCATCCACAAGGAGGATGCCCGGGGACTTGTCGATGATCTACACAGCCTCGCCATGCACTTCGGCGCCCGCTCGCCGGGGATCGTCCCCGACATCCTGCTTGCCGAAGGAGACACGATCGGCGACTTTGTCGTGCTCCACACCCCGGGCCATACGCCGGGCTGCATCTGCCTGTATTCGGAGAAGGACCGGCTGCTCTTTTCCGGCGACACCGTCTTTGCCGACGGTTACTTCGGGCGCTACGACTTCCCCGGCGGGAGCAGGGCAGAACTTGCCCGTTCCCTTGACCGCCTCTCGGCACTGGATGTTGAAGGACTGTTCGCAGGCCACGGCGCACCCACGGAAGAGAATGGCAGCCGGTGCATTGCGGCCGCGGTGGGGCTGATGAAGAGCGGATATGGATAAGGGCATCTACTGTCTGGTCTTTGAGAACCCGTCCTGCACGGTCCGGGTCGGGGCGCTGGGGGAGGTTGCGTTTTTGCCGGGCTGGCATATCTACGTGGGCTCGGCGCTCGGCAGCGGCGGGCTTGCACGGCTGAAAAGACATATGGCCCTGTCACGGGACAAGGACAGGCGCCCGAAATGGCACGTGGACTGGCTCTCAACGAGTCCGTCCTTCTCTCTCCGGAACACCGTTCATGCGTCTACGGGGGAGCGCCTGGAGTGCCGGCTTGCAAAAGCCCTTGGGGGAGAGAAGATCCCGGGATTCGGCTCGAGCGACTGCGCCTGCAGATCGCATCTCTTTTACCGGTCCGGGAATCCGGTGAAAGAAGTTGAAGCGGCCTTCCGCTCCCTTGGACTTGCCCCCTGCACCAAAACCCTCATGAACCGGTAATGCAGTAAGGGTTACCTATGAAAGTGCTGGGGTTATCCGGAAGCATGCGCAGGGGGGGCAACACGGCACAGCTCATCAGGGTCATCCTCCAGCGCTGCGAAGATGCAGGGATCAAAACCGAATTCGTTTCGCTCGCCGGGAAGAAGATCATGCCCTGCATGGGCTGCGAGAAGTGCAAGGTGGAGAAATGGTGCATCAACGAGGCCGACGACTGGGACGCCATCGTGAAGAAAGTGGTGGAGTGCGACGTGCTCGTGATCGGGTCGCCAACCTATTATTACGATGTCTGCGGCCAGCTCAAGAATTTCATTGACCGGACCTACTCGCTCTACCATGACCGGAAACTCGCGGGCAGGAAAGGCGTGGCTGTTGCGGTGCAAGCCAACAATGGTGCCAGCCGCACGATCCAGACCATTGAAGGGTTCCTGAGTGCCCACGAATTCTCTTCGCTGGGTTCCGTCAAGGGCACCGGATATGCCGAGGGGGCAGTGCTTGACGATACCGAAGCGGTGCAAAAAGCCCAGAAGATCGGGGATAAAATCGTCAGGCTCGTAAAACGCAACAACAAGTGAGACGGAAAACCCCGTCAGATATGTTTTTTTCCGGTCATGGATTCAACGGCAATACGGATCACCGTGACCGACCGGATATCACTTTCTGAAAACTCATGGATGCCACCACCATAGTGCTGCACGATACAATTGAGCCCGTGCGTCTTCTCTTTGGGGTCCGTGAGAATGACAGCCATGCCGTTCCCTATCACGCTCCGGTAGCGCATCCCCCAAGAACACGGGCGGTCGCCCCGGATAACCCGGTCGCAGATGTCCACTTCGAAGCAGCAGCGGGGGTTCTTCGCCATCATGGCGATCTTCTTTCCCGCCATTGCCGAATGGATGTAGACCGACCCGTTCTCGTATCCGAAACTGACCGGTACCACATACGGCTCCCCGCCATCAGCAAGGCCAATCCGGCATACGAGTGCCTCATTCAGGATGCACTCGATCTCTGCAGGGTCCGTGATCTCCCGGTCTTCTCTTCTCATGGGTATTCCTCCGGGCACGGGCCGGCACGGGCACTACCCGTTCTCAGACCAGCTCGTACAGCGTTGTCCGGCGCCGTAGTGTCCTGCCGAGGTCTTCTGCAACCCGCCGCATCTCCTCCGGGTCGAGGTAATCGGTATTGGTGGCCCCCGCACCCTTGGAGATGCTCTCCTCATATACCGTGCCTCCGAGGTCGTTGGCTCCTGCGATCAGGCTGAGCTGGGCCATCTTGATCCCCTCTTTTACCCACGAGACCTGGATGTTCCTGAAATTGTCCAAGAAGAGCCTCCCGACGGCCACCATCAGCAGGTCCTCCCGGCCGGTTGCGCCGGCCCGGGCATTCCCCTTCTGGAAGAGAGGTGTGTTCATGTGAATGAAAGAGAGGGGGACAAACTCGGTAAACCCGCTCGTCTCGTCCTGGATATCCCGCAGGATCCCGAGGTGCTTCACCCGGTCACGGTCCGTTTCGCAGTGGCCGTACATGATCGTGGCGGTGGTCTTAATCCCAAGGCCGTGAGCCTCCGTGATGATCCGGACCCATTCTTTCGTCGGGATCTTCTCCTTACAAATCTTCTGCCGGACATCATCCACAAGAATCTCCGCGGCTGTCCCGCACATCGAGTCAAGACCGGCCTCTTTCATTGCTTCAAGCACTTCGACCGTGCTCATCCTGCTTTTTTTGGCTGCATACGCAACTTCCATCGGGTTGCTGGCGTGAATGTGGATTTCCGGTGCTGACTCGTGGATCCAGCGGTACACGTCAGTATAGGATTGTGCAGTGAAGTCCGGATGGAGGCCGCTCACGGTGCAGATCTCCGTGACCCTGCGCTCCTTTGCCAGTGACACTTTCTTCTGGATTGCCGCCCTGTCATGGAAATAGATCCCCTCATCGCCGGGCTTCTTTGAGAACCCGCAGAACCCGCAGGCATTCACGCAGAGGTTGGTGACGTTGATGTTCTGGTTCCGGACATAGGTGACAGCATTACCGGCCCGCTCTTCCCGCACCTCGTCGGCAGCTTCCGCGATCTCCCAGACCTGCCGCCCGCTGGTCTTAAAGAGCATCAGTGCGTCTTTCCCGCTGAGCCGGGAGCCTCCTTTCACTTCATCCAGTACTGCCGAAAGCGTCCTCACCACGGTCATCCCCCATCTTCTGATGTCCAGTGTAGCGTCCCGGAAAAAGTAAAGCTATCGCTCTTCGTGGCGCATGGTTCTTATTCCTTTACGCCAACCCTCATTACAGGAACGCCATGGAGTTTATCGAAGTCCGGTTGTCACGGAAAAAAGCATATGGTTTTGTCATCCCCCTGGGCCCGGCGAATCTTGTCGCTGTCAAGACCGATGTGGGACTGGTGGGGTGCGGGGCGTTTGATGTTGCGGCGCTCGACTCGTTCAGCTACCCGGCAGTAAAAGTCCGGCCCTCGCTCGGGCCGTCCATCGGGGATACTGATGACATCCTTGCAGGGATTGTCAAGGAAGTCAACCGTTCGGCTTTCGGGCGTGGGATCAGGACCGGCATGACCGGCAAGGAAGCGCTGGAACTGCTCTGAACTTTTTTAGGTTTTCCCCTCCTTGGTTCTCTGTTCTCAGGCAATCCGGTAACGCCGGATTAACATCTTTTCCCTGAACGGTACCAGACTTTCTCCGGGGATTGTCCCCCGCATTTTTCCCTGCCTTCTCTTGGTATACCGGGCCGCTGTTATAGGTACAGAAAGGGATCAGGCGTCCATCGGGTGTGGCGTAGTGGATGCTTTTTCCACCGGTTTGCCGATCTCCGAATCTCCGATAACCGGAGTAGCGGATACTGCCGCCATTGCCTTGTCAATAACGAAACGGACTGCTTTTCCGAGCAGTCGTCCTGCGATCCAGCCAGTGAGCAGGACAATCAGTGCACCAATGATGGAAGTAAGCACCGTGATGGTGTTGTCAAGACCTCTGGAAAATAGGTCTGTTAATCCGGTAACCCTGGTACAATCTCCCTTATTTCCTTGAAGGTTTCTGGAATGGAATGCTTGAAACGGGCATTCACTATGTAAGAAGGACTCTGTAAGAAGGAATTTATAAAATATAAAATCTATCTATATCGGTTATACACGTGGATTGTTCATAACAATTATAAATTCACATGTTCATACCTAAACACCAGCGCAGGACGCGCGGTTTAATCCTATCATGATGCAGGAATACCAGCAGGAACTCGTTGCCATCAAGGGCCTCCTCAAGAAAAATCCTGAGGGGATGAGTGTAACCGATATCTCAAAGGCACTTAAGAAGAACAAGAATACGATCGGGAGATATCTCGATATCCTGCTCATCTCCGGCCAGGTTGACATGCGGACCTATGGCATGGCGAAGGTATACACGATCTCCCAGAGGGTTCCGCTCTCGGCCATGCTCAGCTATTCAAAAGAACTCATCATGGTGCTGGACAGTGCGTCCCGGATCACCGATATCAACGACAATTTTCTCCAGCTCCTGCAACTCCCGCGTGAAGAGACGCTGGGAAAAAATGTTTCGTTTCTGCAGTCGCCCGAAGTGGATGTCCACGAGCTCCTCGATATGATCACAACCAACGGGGGTGAGAAGGAGATTACCGTTACGTTCCATGTCCGGGATTCGGATGACCGGATCTTCCGCCAGAAATGCATTCCCACGGTTTTTGATGACGGGAGAAAGGGCATCACGCTGATCCTTGAAGATATCACGGAACATATTCTCGCAGAGAAAGAAATACGGGACAGTGAAGAGCGGTTCCGGATGATGGCCGATAACATCCAGGACGGGCTCATCATCATGGAAAATGGCAAAACCATCTATGCGAATCATCGCATTGCTGAAATCACCGGGTATTCTCTTGAAGAACTGTGGGCCATGCAACCCCTCACGGTTATCGCGCCGGAGTCCCGCGAGGAAGCTCTTAACCATATCCGGGATATTGAAACCCATCCCGACAGACCCAGTGGTCTCCAGACATGGATTATCAGGAAGGATGCGGAGCGACGGTTTGTCTATGCCCGTATCAGCGGGGTGCGGCATCACGATGCGTTCTATAACTTCGTTGTCTTCACGGATATTACGGAGCTTAAAGTACAGGAAACCCGGGTGAGTGAGAGCGAACAGCGGTTCCGGATGATGGCAGACAACATCCAGGACGGGCTCTTTATTGTGGAGAATGATAAAGTCGTGTTCTCCAACCGGCGTATCAAGGATATCACCGGCTACTCCTTCGGCGAGATAGCCAAAAAAGGCATCCGGGGAACCCTGGTATCAGACGAGATACAGGCAATCGCCGATTCCGGGATTCTCCCGGTTACGGACAGGAACCGGATCGAGGAGATCTTCAAAAATGTCCGGCCGGACTCCCCCGTGCCGGGAGAATTCAAGATCTGGATCCGGCGCAAAGATGGCATGCGCCGGTATATCCAGGGAAAGATCACCGCTGCACAACGCGGGGATATCACCAGCTTTTACATCACCATATCGGATATTACTGATTTTGCCGAACGGGAGATGGCCCTGCGCGAGCGTATCGATGCACTTCAGGACCTGCTCCGCTGATATTTCCTTCCCGTCATCCGGAATCCCGTCCCCCTCTTTTCTTCTTCAGCCTATGCCCGGATAGTTCCATTCCTCCGTTGATCCTGTTTTATCTATAATCCTTATGTATAACCGATAAAGCAAATCATTTAATAGTCAAATCTCCAACCTAGATGAAGACAACTCAGTAAAACGTGGAACCTTTATGCATATCCTGAAAACAAATAACCTTCCGAAAATTGCCGGCTCCGGCAATTACCCGTTCAGACCGGGGCGGGAAACCAGCCTGCTGTTGCCGGTTGTTCTTATCGGTATTGCAGCGCTGCTCATTATCGCGTCTCCCGCCAGTGCTGGAGAACAGTACATGGCAGGGAGCCCGGAGCTTTCAACTTATCTGGGGGGAACCAATGAATATTCTCCGGGCCAGGAAGTCCAGATCGCGGTAGTGGTTGAAAACAGCGGGACAAACCAGTTCAAATTCGTAAATACAGGTATCGTTGACCCGGACGACCTCCCTGATACTGCCAAGTTCCTCACGGTTACCCTTGGAGCAGGGGATTCTCCTTTCATCATCAAGACCGATCCCCAGATGCTCGGCGATCTGAAGGCGAGCAGCACAGCGACCGGCAAATTCACCGTCAGGATCCCTTCGGATACCCCCGCGGGTATCTACAATCTTCCCGTGACGCTGAACTATACCTACCTGTATACCGCAGAACAGTACGGCGTGGATACAGTCCAGAATTTCTATAAATCAAAAGAAGAAGTTTTTGAGTTCCCGGTCAGGGTCAAGCCGGATGTCCGGATCAGTGTTGTATCCTCTCAATTTAACGAGATGAATGCCGGCACCGAGGGATCAATCACCCTTCAGGTAAAAAATGTCGGAAACGAGGACGGTAAGAAAGCGATCCTTACCATTGCCAGGAACGACGGGAGCCCGGTTGTTCCGACTGAAGGAAGCGCCTATATCGGGGACTTCCCGGCAGGCGGGATTGCAACGGCAGTTTTCAAGGCCTCGGTATCTGACAGTGCAGACGCCCAGACCTATCCGCTCGATGTGTATGTAATATACGAGAACAGCGATGGGGATATTATTTCATCGGATATCGAAACAATCGGGGTTCCGGTTGGCGATAAGACCAATTTTGTCATTGTCTCGGAACCCCAGACAGTGACCCCCGGCCAGAAGAAAGTGATCACGGTCACATACAAGAATACCGGCGGGGCAACTGCCCACCATGCGCAGGCCCGCGTAAGCATGGTCGACCCGTTCACCAGCAACGACGACACCGCATACCTCGGGGATGTCGCTCCCGGCGAAACGAAAGAGGCGTCATTTTTAATCTCGGTTGATCAGGCAGCGACCCTGAAAAATTACGGCATTGATTCCGAGATCCGCTACAATGACGCGTTCGATAACCAGATAATTTCAGATCCGATCAAACTGAGCATCACGGTTGGTGAAGATACCGGCATTGTAGCCGGGTTATTGAAAAACCCGCTTCCGCTTGCAGTACCTGCCATTGTGATCATCGGAATTTGTTATATTGTTTATCGGAAACGAGAGAAGCGGTGAGAGGATCGCATGATTCGCAAGGGTTGTTCCGTTTCTTCCGGAACCGTAATGGTACTGCTCACCCTGCTCATGTGCAGTATCCTTATCGCTGCACCCGCGTCAGCGGTAACGCAGCACCTCGGAAGCGGCCCCGCATTTACCGCAACGGTAACCGGGACCAACGAGTTTGTCCCCGGGGAGGATGCAACGATCAGNNGACTGGCGTCATCGGGCGATGCCGTCATTGTCAAGACCGACCCGCAGATGGTCGGTGATATCCAGGGCGGGAATTCCGTTACGGTTGTGTTCAATGCAAAAATCTCCGCGAACGCAACGGCCGGGGAATACCAGCTGCCCCTGACCCTCCAGTACAAGTACCCCCGGGTGATCCTCCAGGAAGCTGCAGATGTCTTCGAGTTCACTTACAACGAGGCTGAAAATACCCTTCCCATTACTATCCGGATACAACCCCGGGTAAAGGCAGAGGTTATCGAAGCAGTCCCCGAACAGCTGGTCTCAGGATCCGAAGGCTATGTGAACCTGACGATTAAAAACGCCGGCCCGGAAAACGGTACAATGGCGGCAGTGAAGCTGATCCGGAACGGACAGAGCCCAATCATCCCTGTCGACAGTGCCCTGTATATCGGGGATTTTCCCAGCGGGGGCATCGTAACGTGTCTCTACAAGGTATCGGTGTCAAAGGATGCAACGAACCAGACCTATCCAGTTGATCTCGCCATCTCCTACACGAACCGTGAAGGAACGGTTGTGACCTCCTCGAAAACCACCGTGGGTGTTCCGGTGAATGCCAAACCCGCATTCACCATCCTCTCCACCGTACCTGAAGTTACGCGTGGTGCGGGAAAGGCAATAGAAGTCCAGTACCAGAATGACGGAAATATGACGGTGTATAATGCGCAGGCGCGGATCACCCAGCACAATCCCATAACCTTCAGCGATAACAGCGCATATCTTGGAGACATCGCTCCCGGTGCATCGGCAACTGCCCGGTACGAGGTACTGGCAGATGGAACAGCGGAACAAAAGACGTATTCCTTTGACAGTACGATCCGGTACCGTGATGCATCGGGAACGAGTCTGGAATCCGAAACCATACCGGTACAGATTGCAGTCGTACCGGCAGTTTCCTCGTCGGGAGGATCTCTTGTTCTTGCAGGATGTATCATTGCAGTAATTGTTATCTGTATCGGGCTCCTTGTTTACCGGCAGAAGAATAAGAGCCGGGGGGGTTTGTCATGATTCAACAGATCTTTGAAGGCATTGCGAAGACGATCATCAGGAGGCCGAAACTGGTAGCCGGCCTGATCCTCGTCCTGTTCTGCATCGGCCTCTACGGCATGACTACCCTCGTCATGCAGACTGGGTGGGAAACCTATGTTGACAAGGATAGTCCCGCCGGTGCCATCCAGGAAAAATATAATCAGGACTATACGTCAAGTGTGATTATCCTCATCATCGAAGCCGGTGACCCGCTAAGCCCGGAAGTCCTTTCCTATGTCGATAATCTTGAAACAGATTTGCGGCAGCAGCAGAATGTCAAGAGTGTACAGAGCATCACCGATGTCTTAAAAGCATATAACGGCGGGACCCTTCCCTCGTCCCGGGCTGAAACGGAGCGCATTGTCAATTCACTCCCTGAGAGCACCCGCGCCCTGGTCTATCCTTCCAACGTGCTGACCCTCGTCCAGATAAAGATCACGCCGGGATTATCCGACACAGTCCAGAAATCCGTACTTACCAATGCGGGAAATGTGGTGGATGCATCCACTGCGCCCCCGGGCGTGAAAGTGGAACTTTCCGGCTCCCCGGCATTTTCGCAGCAGATGTCCTCCGGGCTTATGAGCAATATGGGGATCCTCATCGGGGGAGCGCTCATCCTGATGATCATCACGATGGGGATCCTCTTCTCCTATGTCCGCCACCGCTTCATGCCGGTCCTTCTTGTCGCGATAGGCCTGGTGACTTCGCTTGGCCTGATGGGACTTTTCGGCATCAACCTGAACATGGCGGTGGTCGGGGCCTTCCCGGTCCTGATCGGCCTGGGGATCGATTATGCGATCCAGTTCCATGCCCGGTTCGATGAGGAGGCACGGAAGGGATCGCTCGAGGATGCGGTTTTCATGACCGTAACCCGTACCGGCCCTGCGGTCATGTACGCGATGCTGGCCACATCGATGGGATTTCTGGCCATGATGGTCTCGACCGTACCGATGATCCGCTCGTTCGGTATCGTATCCATTATCGGGATCAATACCTGTTTCTGGGTGTCCTGTCTCGGCATGCCAACGCTCGCCGTCCTCCTTCACTATCAGCCCAAGCCGCAGCAGACCGAACAGTGCTACGCCGTGGGAACGGATGCATGCGATACGATCATCGGCAAAGAGAAGAACAAGAAAAAGAGCGGCTTCTCCTATGGCCAGTTCCTGACGAATACTTCGGTCAGGATTGCAAAGAACCCGGTCCCGGTCCTGCTCGTGGCCGGTCTTATCGCCCTGATCGGGTTCCAGATCGATGCAACCATCCCGGTCAATTCTGATGAGAACGCGTTTGTTCCCTCGGATATGCCGGCCAAGATCAACATGGATAAGGTCACCCGTGTTATCGGTGCAACCAGTACCGCAGACCTGCTGGTCCAGGGTTCAAGGGTGACGGATCTCGATACCGTCATATGGATAAAGGAGTTTCAGGATTATGAGCTGGCGCACCATGCGGAAATGACCGGTGCGACGAGTATTGTCACGTATATCTTCCAGTATAATGGGGGTGTCATGCCGGAGACACAGGCGCAGCTCGATGCCGTGCTCTCAAAGATACCGGAGGATACGCGGAACACGGTTCTCAGCGACCCGATGACCGGGATCATAAGTTTCAGTACCGGAGAAATTTCGATAACCCAGGAGAACACTCTCAAAGAGCAGGTGAAAAAGGATATCGCGTTCTTTGAACCACCTGTCGGGATCTCGGTAGAACCCGCCGGGAACTTCGAGGTGATGACCACTCTCTTAAAGGCAATGTCAGATTCGAAGGATACCATGACCCTTCTCGGGTTCATCTTCGTCTTTGTCTTCCTCATCGTCGTGTACCGGCACCTGCACGCTGTGTCACCAATCATACCCATCATCTTCGTTGTCGGCTGGAACGCGGTGATGATGTATATCCTCGGCCTCACATACAACCCGCTCACGGCAACCCTGGGATCGATGACGATAGGTGTGGCGGCGGAATACACCATCCTTGTCATGGAGCGTTATGCGGAAGAGGAGGAGCGGCTGCACGATCCCATTGCCGCCATCCAGGAGAGTGTCCAGAAGATCGGCACTGCCATCACGGTCTCGGGTCTCGCAACGTTCTTCGGGTTCTCCGCACTCTGCCTGGCGACCTTCCCGATTATCAGCAACTTTGGTATCTCGACCCTGATCGCCGTCGCTTTCTCCCTGCTGGGCGCGATCTTCATCATGCCGGCAGTACTCTCCCTCGTGGGCAGCCTGGGCGAATGGTTTTCGGCAAGACGCAGTCACGGTGTTTCTGAGATGCAGGAGCAGCTCTGATCCGGGGTATGCCGGGATAATCCCCGGGAACTCTTTTTTCTCTCCCGGTTTTTCATCTCATTACGATAATCCCGTACTTCTTTCCCGATCGCCCAACTCCCATATGCTTTATCATCCCCGACAACAAATCGACTAGTCAGTCTAGACCAACCCGTCTGGCAGGAAATACCGGAACACGGAGTTCAGAATGACACGGGTAATCGAAGCATGCGACTTATCAAAAGCATACGGTGATGTACAGGCAGTCGATCACGTAACCCTCGCGGTGAAGGAGGGCGCGCTCTTCGGCCTCCTGGGCCCGAACGGTTCCGGCAAGACCACGATGATCAGGATGCTTACCGGGCAGACCCGGCCGACCGGCGGGGAAGCCTCCGTGCTCGGGATCGACGTTGTGAAGGACCCGGTGGGGGTCCGTAAGCGTGTGGGGATCATCCCCGAGCAGGAGACCCCGCCGAGTTTCCTCACCGCGATAGAATACCTGAAATTCGTTGCTGCGGTCCGGAAGATCCCGGACATCGGGAAGAAGGCGGACTGGTGGTTCGATTTCCTCGACTTTGCCGACAAGAAAGACGTGCTCTGCAAGGACCTGTCACGGGGCACCCGGCAGAAACTGATGTTCACGCAGGCATTCATCCACGAGCCGGCACTGGCGCTTATCGACGAACCGCTCATCAACTTCGATCCGATCATGCAGGACCTGGTCAAGGACTATCTCGCGGATTACGTGAAGAAGGGCCGCACGATCTTCATCTCGACCCACATCCTCGAGGTTGCCGAGGAGATCTGCTCGGAGTTTGCGATCCTCCATAAGGGAAAACTGCTCCACGCCGGGCCCATTGCCGAACTGAAAGAACGGGGCGAGCACCTGCCCGCCTTCTTCCTCTCACTCGTCCGGAAGGATCATCATGTTTGAGCTCTTTACGAGCATGGTCAGGGAGGAGTGGCGGGTCCATTCCACGATGTTCGGCAGTCTCTCCTTTGCCCTCTTCCCGTTCCTGATCTTCGGCATTGCGTTCATGGGTTCGTTCCTCATCCCGCTGGTAGCGAAGACGCTGCCTGTCGGTAACCTCTCGATCATCGTCCATGCAAACTACCTGATGCTCGGGCTCATGGTTGGCGGGTTCGGCATGCTGGGCAACGAGGTGATGAACCGGCGGTTCGGGCAGGCAAGCCTGCTCGCTTACTCAGCACGGAGCCTCCCGCTCTCTGAGCGGAACATCTTTGCCAATTTCGTGGTCAAGGACACCGTCTATTATTTCTTCCTCTGGGTATTCCCCTTTGCGTTCGGGTATATCCTCGCCTCCCCGTTCATCCATGTCCCGCTCGCATCCGCCCTCTTCCTCCTCCTGACCCTGACGCTCTCGTTCCTTTTCGGCCTCTGCGGAGTCTTCTTCCTCTCTACCGTGTATGCGTGGTCAAAACCAATATTCTGGCTCTTCCTCCTCCTTCTCGGCATCGGTTTTGGCGGGATCATGGCTACCGGCATGAACCCGGCGCTCCTCTTCCCGCCGCTGCTGCTGCATGACGAGTTCTCATGGACAAACCTCCTGCTCTCCTGCATCGTGCTCGCCTGCCTCTTCATCGTCTCACTCCGGCTTTTCAACCCGGAATCAGTGGGGTCAGAGAAGAAATACAAAGACAGCTTCACCCCCCTGCTGCAGCGGCTCTCTGCCCTGCCCAACTCCCCGCTCGCTGCCAAGGACATGATCGACCTGTACCGGAGCGGGAGCATGATCGGCCAGACCATCTTCTCATTCATCGTCCCCCTCGTCGTAATCTGGTTCTTTCTCTCCCTGCTGGGCCGGTTCTTCCCGCCCCACGCCCTGCTCTTTTTGTATGCCGTCACCACCGGAGTAATCGCCTCTACCATGTACACGTGGGTCACGATGTTCGACAACTTCGGGCCGTACGCCTGCCTTCCCGTGGCCGTCAGCACGCTCATTACGAGCAAGCTCGCCACGTTTACGATCCTCCAGATCATACCGGCAGTCTTCATCGCGGTGGTGGCGGGCCTCTCGGGCGAGGCGGCGTATCTGATCCCTGCAGTCGTGCTCGGGATCGCGGTCTCGTTCTATGCAGTGAGTATCATGGCGTGGCTCTGCGGGCTTTCCCCCGACGTGCTGGTGTACGACGTGAAGGTGCTTTTCGTATACCTCATCCTCGTGGGGATCGTTATCACGGTCTTTTCCGCGGTCTCATTCCTGAACCCGTACTATGCCCTTGGGGCGGTCATCCTCGCCGTCCCGGCTTGGATCTTTGTGCAGAAAGCGAAAGTCCGCTGGGACGCTGTGGACCCGGCAGGATTCTGAATGAAAAATCTGGAGTGGTAATACCATGACAACCATGCAATACCGGAAAGTTCCCAAGAACGGCGAC
Source organism: Methanoregula sp. (assembly GCA_003157895.1). Classification (GTDB taxonomy): domain Archaea; phylum Halobacteriota; class Methanomicrobia; order Methanomicrobiales; family Methanospirillaceae; genus Methanoregula. Next base: position 16,257 of record PMKW01000064.1, read on the forward strand.
CAGTTATCAGCCCTCGGTTTTGGCGCTATGCGCCTCCCGACCCGGATGGGAAAGATTGATGAGAAACGTGCAATGCGGCAGATCCGCGGTGCGATCGATCAGGGTTTGAACTACATCGACACGGCCGTTCCCTACCATGGCGGGGAGAGTGAACGGTTCGTCGGGCGTGTCCTGCAAGACGGGTACCGTGAGAAGGTGAAGCTGGCTACAAAGCTGCCCCCCCAGAGTGTGAATACCCGGGAGGATATGGACCGGATCCTCGATATCCAGCTAAAAAAACTGAAGACCGATCATATCGACTATTACCTCCTCCATGGGCTTGAGGCAAACCAGTGGAAGAAGCTCTTCAATCTCGGTGTGCTGGAATTCCTTGATACAGTAAAGGCATCCGGAAAGATCCGGAATGCCGGGTTCTCGTTCCATGGAGACCGCCGGACTTTCAAAGAGATTATCGACGCCTATGACTGGACGTTCTGCCAGATCCAGTACAATTTCCTTGACGAGACCAGCCAGGCCGGCACCGAGGGACTCCGGTACGCGGCCTCGAAGAATATCGCCGTCATGATCATGGAGCCCCTGAGGGGCGGGATGCTTGCAGCCAGCCTTCCCGCTGAGGTACAGAAGATCTATGATCGGGCACCGGTGAAACGGTCCGCGGCCGCGTGGGGGCTCCGCTGGGTCTGGAACCATCCCGAGGTGACCGTTGTCCTCTCCGGCATGAACGATGAGGAGCACATTGCCGAGAATATAAAAACCTGCCAGACTGCATTCCCGAATGCCATGTCCGAAGCGGAGCTGGCAACGGTTGCTGAGGTGGCGGGGCTCTACAAACGGCTGATGAAGGTCGGTTGCACCGGCTGCGCCTACTGCATGCCCTGCCCGTCCGGCGTGAATATCCCGATGTGCTTCTCGATATACAACGATTACTACATCGGCACCAGCCGCATGCTCGCCCGCGGGATGTATGGCGGGATGCTCATGGGAGGGATCATGCCGGGACGGTCGGATGCATCCCTCTGCCGGGAGTGCGGCAAGTGCGCGAATGCCTGTCCCCAGCATATAGCGATCCCGCAGGAACTTAAGAAGGTGAACAGCACGCTGGGTGGCCTCCGGACAAAGATCCTGATGCCCATTGTCCGGATGATGTTCTCGGCCGAGGTAAAAGAGTGACAACACAGCGTAAGACTTCCAAAAAGAGCAGCGGCCAGTCACAGATAGCCAAAACCGCAATCCAGAAAACCGCGGGAAGATCTTCTGCACCCGCACCGGAGAACGTTCCCGGGAACCGGGATAAGATTCTCGATACGGCGCTCCGGCTTTTTACTCTTTACGGGGTAGATGCAACACCGACAGCCCGGATCAGCCGGGAGGCCGGCGTCTCAACGGGGACGCTCTTTTACTACTTCCCGGACAAGGACAACCTTGTCGGCGCACTCTACCTCTCGATCAAGAAGGAGATGGCCGGGGCCGTCCGGCGCAATGATGACCCATCGCTGCAGACACGTGAGCGGATCGGGCAGAGCATGCGGGGATATATCGCGTGGGGCACAGAGAACCCGCTCAAGGTCCGGTTCCTCGACCAGTGCTACCATTACCCGGGTATTGGTGAAGACGTGCAGAAGCAGGCTTACGATGAATTCTCCTGGATGGCCGGGCTGATCACTTCTGCCGTCCGCGAAGGTCTCCTGCCGGACCTGCCGGCCGAGTTCCATGCCATGATGGTGTACCGGATCACCAGCGGCATTCTTGCGCTGATTGAATCAGGGACAACCGGCATGTCCTCCGAAGAAATCATTGAAAACGGCCTTGCCATGTTCTGGAAGCATTGACTTTTTACACCAGTTCATATAGCGTTGTCCGCTGCCGGAGTTTCCGGCCGAGATCGGAGGCGATCCGCTCCATATCAGCCGGGTCGAGATAATCCGAATCCGATGCCCCGGCATTCCCGCTCACGTCATCCGTGAACATCGTGCCGGCAAGATCGTTGGCGCCTGAGAGAAGGGCGAGCTGGGTCATCTTCAGGCCGACCTTGCCCCAGGCGACCTGGATGTTATCGAAGTTATCGAGGAAGAGCCGGGAGACCGCGATCATTAAGAGGTCCTCCCTGCCCGTTGGCCCCGGGCGGGCAATTCCCTGCCGGAAGAGCGGGGTGTTGGTATGGACAAAGGGAAGCGTGACGAGTTCCGTGAACCCGTGCGTCTCATCCTGGATATCCCGAATGATGCGGAGGTGCTCGGCCTGGTCGCGGGCGGTTTCGTATGAGCCGTACATGATGGTCGCTGTTGACCGGAGTCCTGCATTATGACACTCTTTGATGATCCGGACCCAGTCGTCAGTGGATACCTTGCGGGGGCAGATTACTTTCCGGACCGAATCCACGAGGATCTCCGCAGCAGTTCCCTGGATTGTCCCGAGCCCCTCTGTTTTAAGCCGTGCGATCACGGTTGTTGTCGGGATCTTTCCCTGCTTTGCCGCGTGGGCTACCTCGTCCGGGCTGAAGGCGTGGATGTGGACACCGGGTGCCCCCTCATGGAGCCAGTGCATGATATCGGTATACGTGTCCAGCGTGAACCCGGGGTGGACGCCCGAGAGCAGGCAGATCTCGGTCACCTTCCGTTCATACGCGAGCCGGGCCTGTTTCTGGATCCCCGCCCTGTCGTGGCAGAAGGCCCCCTCGTCCGTTGCTTTCCGGCCAAACCCGCAGAACCCGCAGAGGTTCTTGCAGATGTTGGTCACGTGCAGGTTCTGGTTCCGTACGTAGGTGACGATATCTCCCGCCCGGCGTTCCCGCATCTCGTCAGCGGCGACGGTGATCCGCCAGACATCCCGCCCGCGTGCGGAGAGGAGGAACTCTGCATCTTTTCCGGTGAGGCGGTACCCGGCCAGAGCATCGGATAAAAGAACCTGAACAGATGCCATCGCCGCCCTCATGCTCACCGCTTCTTCTTCGGTCCTTTCTTCGCCGGCTTTGCAGCGGCTTTTTCGTTCTCCTCCTTCCTGCGGAGGTAGAGCTCATGGAGCACCATAATGACGATGACGACAATGATCACTTCCCCGATATGGAGGGGGAGGAGGCCGACGTATGGGATGGTGAAGAGCGCTTTTCCCACCACCCATTCCTTTTCCACGGGTTCGATGGTCCCTGTCCCGGCAAGCGTGAGGGATCCCTGGTCGCTGGCGTAGTTGTTGTCCCCTTTCGTGATATATCCGCCATGGCTCGTAATCGTGCTGGTATTCATAACATAGCCGGAGTGCTGGACCAGGGTATCTGCGGGCAGGACATAATTTTCACCCGAGACATTTCTCATAACAAGGTCCCGGGAACCTGGCGTGTAGTTTCCATCAGAAGTTGCGTTACCGGTCAAAAGGATCTTGTACCCGTCCGCGGTCGTTCCGTCAACGGTCAGCGGGAGATAGCCGGTTGGTGTGACCGAACCCCGGTAGATATTGATATACGTGGGAACCGGGTCGCCGGCCGGTATCCAGGTCATGGCCCGGTGGATAATCGGGTGCTGTTTCGAGAAGGGGAGGAGGCCGACCGAGGCCCACATATCGGTGATCCCGTTCGGGCGGTAGATGATCACGTCGCCGTAATCTCCGAATTTCTGGTATCCCGAGATCTTCCCTTCGTCCCAGGTCTGGAGGTCCCCGAAGCGGTCTTTCTGGACAACAACCACGAGATCCCCCACATTCATGTTTGGCACCATGCTCTCGGATTCGATGGTTACGACTGCAGGCCATGTTCCGCAGATGAGATAGAGGAGAATGGCGATCGTGCCGACCACCGCGACCACCCAGAGGAGGTCGCGGGCGAGCGAGACGGCCCAGTGGTCACTGGTGCGGAATTGTGTGACAAGGGATCGGAGGTCACGGGAAGGTGCGTTGTCAGCCATGGGATCAGCCTGTACTGCTGGTATAGTGTTGGACCCTTTGCACATTAACCATGCGGGATTATTCTTGTAACTTCCTACCGCGAGAGGGGGAGGAACGCGCCGGCAAGGTAATAGAAACCGAAGAGGACAAGGAATATCCCGCAGGCAGCCATGATGCGGTGGTACGTGGTATCCGCAAAGATCGTCCGGCCCTTTGAGATACCGGTGGAGATAAACGTGTACCAGCCCACATCCGCGGACCAATGGCCGAGCATGAAGACCGCGGCAAGGGTGAGTCCGCCCGCAAGCGACTTGATCAGGAGGGCGCTCCCGACCGAGAGCCACCAGATCCAGAAATAGGGGTTGGCCGCACTGGTCAAAAGCCCGGCCTTGTACGGGCTTGTGACGGCCCGGGCCGGTGCCGGGTTAAGGCTCGCCGTCCTGCTGCCGGATATTGTCAGGATCCCGAAGATGATGAGGGAAATGCCCCCGACCATAGCAATGGCGGTCGTGTAGGGGCTGGCGACACTGGCAAGGCCGAGGATGATCAGAAAGAAGATCCCCGTCTCGGCAAGGATGTGGCCAAGCGAGATCTTCAGGCCCGCCGTCCAGTCTCCGGCAAGGGAGGCGTTGATGGTCGCAACCAGCGTCGGGCCGGGGGCAAGCGCCCCGGTCAGCCCGATGAGGAAGCCCAGCACCAGCGTTGATACCATTTCGTAGAACAATTCGTTTGCCCCGGTTGTGTATTACCGGATTTATCCTGATCGGGCATGAAGGCGCTGCTTTGCTGCTTCCTGCCAGGCAAACCTCTTTGAAGAACTCTGATGAGTTCTTCTTCTCCTCGCGGTTGGAGAGATTTGTAAAAATTCGACAAGGAGAAGGGAGGTAAAGCCGGCCTTCGACTTTCTGATGAACCACTCGGACANNTGCTTTGATATTGTCCGCGGCAGAGAGTATCAGGACCTGCACCCTCCGGGGCTATGGGTCCCTCCCTTCCCGTCTGTAATACCATGATGGCCGGGGTACTGCTGGTCGTGCGGTTGTCCGGGCCCGCCTGCCGATGGGGGGCCGGAAGGATAAAGCCCGCAGGAAGGGTTTTGTCCCTGAAAAGGGAGAGGACAGGATACAACAAAAAAATTACTTCAGTTCTCCTAAGCCCTTCCAGTACTCGTACTCATGCGCCCAGATATCCTTGTTGAATGAGATAAGGCGCTTGAAATACTCCTTCCGCTCCTTGTGATGTTCCTCCTGCGCCGGGTCTTTCCACTTCTTCTTGATCGCGTCAGCCAGCTTCTTCCCGAGCTCCTTTGCCTGCTTTTCCCCGACAATAATCGCGTTCGGGTCGGCGCCCACGAGGACTCCCACTTTGCCGACTGTGGTAGCCCCGAAATTTAAAAGGGCCATGTTCAAGTATTCTGCAACCTCGTCAGCATAGGCGCCTCCTGCTGTACAGACGGAACAGCCATATTTCCCGGCAAGCGCCTGGCAGTGCACCACGTCCGCCATCCGGTCGAGCATCGTCTTCATCTGGGC
>PMKW01000064.1:21692-36740 GCA_003157895.1 Methanoregula sp.
CTCAAGAATCCCCATGACGAGCCGGCGGGTCTGGCTCTTGTCTCCTTTGGGACTTGCGTTGATACCAATAATCTTCATGATCGAATCACTATGGAGTGGTGCGTGCACCGGACAATAAAGGTGCGCATTTCATGGAGGGATTCATTGCCTTGAGCACTATAATCACGAATGAATTGGAGGATCCATCAAGATATTCCGCGATATCGCTGACTTGCCCCCGCAGCAGGGTCATTGACGGTTCGCTCCATGCGGAACTCCTCCCTCCGGACAAGGTGCCCGGTGCACAGAGGCTCCGCTGCAGCGTTGCGCATGCGATCGTTCCGGCCGGAGATCGACCCATCCCGGGTGGCAGGTCGCAATATATCCGCAATACCGGAACGGGAGATCTCGTCTTCCTCTGCATCGGGACCCCGAAATGGCAGGCCGCTGACGAAGAGCTGGCATAACTCAGGGACCTGCCGGCACGGTTCATAGGGGAATACGGGGACGACATTTTGACCTTCGCCATGACGCTCCTGATGCCGGAGATCAAACCACCGGCCGAAAATAGCTGGTTACCGCGGTTATCCCGGAGAAGATGGAGATAAAAAAAAGCAGGGATTTAATCCCAGTAATGTCTCACAAAGAGTTTTGACTTTTGGACCTTCCCGGTACAGAACCGGAGTGCCAGCGGTACGATCAGGATGGTGACAATGATGTTGCCGATCAGCCAGGTGGAGAAGGTCGAAACGATAGTCGATGTTGATCCGGGAAGGAGTGAGAGGGTAAATGCCCCCCACGCTGCACCGATAAGGTTGTTGATCAGAATCGAAAAGAGGATGATGATCGTCCAGTCCCGCCGGTTTTTCAGCGTGAGGTCGACTTCGAACATCCGGACTGCGATGAGAGGGATGAGTACCTGCAGGAGCCCGGCAACCGCCCAGATGGCAGCGATCTCCGGGTGTATCAGGAGGCTTGCCGTGCCCAGCACACCGGCGAGAAGCGTCCCGGCATAGGCTGCAATCGCCCCGTAGGCGCCGAACCAGAGTGTAAATAGGATCATGAACGCAACCGCAATATAGACAAGGGAAGCACCGCTGGTACCGGCCGGGATAAACTTTACCGAGATCCACGCGAGTGCGGTATTGACCAGGATAAGAACGAGGGTCAGGATCACAAAAGAGTACGTAGGTTCCTGTGCATGTCTCACAAAAATTCACCTTGATTTTATATTGTGCGTCACTCTACATAGTATTTTACCTCATAGAGAGCAGGGAATTGCAGAGGTTACGCCACCGGTGAGAACAAGCAGAAGGAAACGGGCCCGTTGGATTTCTGCATGCGATAACGTATACCGGTACTACAGGAACATGATAAAAAGCTGGGGATCGGGAGGCGATCAGGTTTTATCCTTCTTTTCATAGTAGGTACAGAACGACCCGCACCGGGTGCAGCCCTCGTTGCAGGGCTCAACGTGGATCGTGATCGTGGCCCGGGGGTATTCGGTATTCAGGTCGGCCTCGAGGTGATCGGTCAGGTCGTGGGACCGGACAACGGAAATATCCCCGGGCACCACGAGATGGAATTCGATAAAGATCTCCGGCCCTGAACGCCGGGTCTTCAGGTCATGGAACCCGGCATAGATACCGGAGTGCTGGCAGATGATCTCCTTGATCCGCTTTTCATCCTTTTCAGGAATACTGTGGTCGCTGAGATCGAATAACGACCTCCTCGTCAGATCATACGCGGCCTTCATAATCACAACAGCCACACAGAGAGCGACAAGCGGGTCGAAGATCTGGATATGGGTGAACTTGATCAGGACGAGGCCGATAAAGACCCCGAGCGAGGTATAAACATCGGTCCGAAGGTGCCATGCATCGCTTTCAAGCGCAATGGACTCCGACAGTTTTGCCACAACGAAAAGACGGTGGGAGACGTACCAGTTCGCCAGTGCTGCGATCCCCATGACCGCAATACCAAAGATGAGCAGCTCATCCGGCAGCTCTACCGTGGCACGCCCGAGCAGCTTGATGACCGCTTCATAGATGATCAGGAGCGCAGCCACAAAGATCAGCAGGGCTTCGATGAATCCTGATAAATCCTCAAACTTCCCGTGGCCGAACGAATGGGCGGCATCGGGTGGCTCGGCGGACTTCCGCACAGAGAAAAAGGCAATCACCGCGGCGATCAGGTCCATGGAAGAGTGGATGGCTTCCGAGATGATGCTGACAGAGCCGATTGCAAACCCGACAACGAACTTCATCAGCACGAGACTGGTATTGGAGAGGACCGAGAGCCGTGCAGTATTCTGCTTGAGCTGGTCGAGCGACTTTTTATCTTGGGTTGGACTCATGGTGTGCTGGATATATGTCGGCCGCAATTCACATCAAGGTATGGAGCATAGGGAAATATTCCGGCGATTCGCACTGAAATACGGGCATGAACCTATCGGATTCTCGTCGAAAAGCCGAAAACCATTATGTATTCATTACAGAATTAACGTACCTTAATCATCCCGGAAAAAATTCCGCCCTATCTCCTCCCTTACCGTAGTAAACAGGTCGAAGAATCCACCGGATTCTTCTCCCATCCCGGCCTATCGGGCTTCTATGCTTCGAAATTTTTCGCAGTTAACGCCAGATTGATGAGCTTTGGTCCCAAAGGGTCATTGATCTGTCATGACACGCAGCACACTTTACCTCCTTGTGCCTGTACTTCTCATCATTGCTGCCATCGTCACCAGCGGCTGTGTGGGATCTGCAGTGGCACCCGCTGCAGGGGACATAAAAAAATTCAGTTCAGCGGACGAGATCCGTGATTACATCAAAAACAACACCGCCATTGCAGCCGAAGGAGAAGGGGATGGAGATGGCGAAAGCTGGGGCATTACCGATGGGGTGAGGACAATGGTTCCCACTGCCGTCCCCCAGATTGCCATGGCCGAATCCGCTGCCAAAGGGGCAGCAGTTCCGGCGGCCATCGGAGGATCCACGGATCACTCCGCTACCAACGTGCAGGTCTTGGGTGTGGATGAACCGGATTTTGTCAAGAACGATGGCCGGTATATCTACATAATTTCCGGCACAACGCTTGCGATCGTGGATGCGTACCCGGCGGCATCGGCATCGATCGTATCAAAAATTACGATTGAAGATACCCCCAAAGACCTGTTCATTGACGGGGACCGGCTCGTGCTCTTCAGCGTGGGAACAGAGGATACGGATACCACGTCAGCCGGTGACAGTGCGGTCTCCGCATCACAGGGCAAGGAGATGCCGTATTATCACCCCAGTACCACACCGGTCACCCACGCGGTCTTCTATGATATCAGCAGCCCGGCACACCCGAAGGTACTCAAAGACTATACGATTGACGGGGACTATATCGATGCCCGGTTAATCGATTCCAGCCTCTATCTCGTAACCCGGGAACAGATTTATCCATACAATCCTGACAGGATTGTCGCGCCTCAGGTGCATGAAGGCACAAAGACCATTCTTGCACCGGATGTTTATTACTTCGACAACCCCGAGCGCGAGTACGCCTTCACCACGATCTCCTCGTACGATACCGGCAGTGCAGGAGAAAAAGAAGCCAGGACCTACCTTGTGGGCAGCGGCAACATCCTCTACGTTTCCGAGGACGCCATGTATATTACGTACCAGAAATACCATAACATCGTCTATCCGGTATGGGCCGTGCCGGCGATTGTTCCCGTTGTCCAGATCAGTATTACACAGGCCGCCGGAGCAGCTTCCGGCACGGGCAGTGCAGCTGACGGCGGTGCGGAGGTCTCGTCTCTGATACAGGGTGAAGACTTCAACCAGATGAGCGAGACGGAGAAACAGGCTGTCATCGCTGACATGAAGAACAAGGAGCAGGAAGTTAACCGGAAGCAAGAGATCGACCAGACCACGACCGTCATTCACAAGATCGCGATCAGTGGCGGCACCATTACCTATATCGCGAGGGGTGAAGTGCCCGGCACGCTCAAGGACCAGTTCGCCATGGACGAGCATGACGGCAACCTGCGGGTCGCGACCACGTCCAGCGTCTGGACCTCACGCGGCCAGTACGAATACAACAACGTATTTGTCCTTGACGGAAAGATGGCTACCATCGGGTCACTTACCCATATTGCCGAGCAGGAGCAGATCTATGCGACCCGGTTCATCGGAGACCGGCTCTATATGGTGACCTATAAGCGGGTCGACCCGTTCTTCGTAATCGACCTCTCGACCCCAACAAGCCCGAAGATTCTCGGCAAGCTCAAGATCCCCGGTTACTCTGACTACCTGCACCCCTACGATGCCACGCACATAATCGGTATCGGTAAGGAGACCGGGACCAATGACTGGGGCGGTGTCTCAACAAAGGGACTGAAGCTTGCCCTCTTTGATGTGTCGGATGTGGAACACCCGACACAGATCGATAAGGTGGAGATCGGCGACTCAGGGACGGACTCCGCAGCACTTACGGATCACAAGGCGTTCCTGTTCGACAGGGAGAAGAACCTGCTCGTGATCCCGGCCCGGGTCGTGAAGAACGAAGCAGCGGTTACCGGCAAATATGGCGCAATCCAGCCGAATATCTGGTATGGGGCATATGTCTTTGGTGTTACTCCGGAGACCGGCTTTACTCTCCGGGGCATGGTTCAGCATGGTACCGATAACAGCTCGTATTACTGGTATGGCAGCTCGCAGGACGAGGTAAAGCGCTCGCTTTATATCGGTGATACCCTGTATACGATTTCGTCAGCGAAGATCCTGGCAAACCCGCTGGACCAGATCAACAGGACGGTTTTGACTATCCCCCTGCCGGGCGGGGGAGATGTGCTGTACCCGCCGGGGATGGTAGAGTAAAAAAAATTTAAAATATTGGAGCACCGTCTCGATGATGATGTCATCGTATGGGAACACGGATCATTCCAATCGGTAAACATAACAATAGAGACGTCACGAATCGGCAGCAACAGGCTAATCTCCCGGGGCACATCCAGTCCCTGGAAGGTTTTAGGCTTAACGGAATTCTTCAGCAGAAAAAAGGAGAATGTATCAGATTGGCTGGGCATTCATGCTCGGCGGGATGATGCGCCGGATAAGTATCTCCGGTACCTGCCGGGAGGTCATGACCTTCATATCGAACAGGGCATTGCTCCCGGAAGGGCCGATGTATGTCAATACGATCTGGAAATCCGTATCAATAATAGGGATGCCAAGCGCAGAAATACGGGCATAGCGAGCACTGATTGTACGCTCCTGGCCGATCGCAAGACGCTCCTTATTGCCGTCAACCGAGGTATCTACTTCGTTGTCCATGGTCATAACCATGATATTACTGTTCCCAATCGTGACCTGTTGACTGTCAGGCAGGGAGACGCGGTACGTGGTGGTGTACGGGAACGAGGTGCCGGTCGGCTGTTCGAGAACGGCGACGGTAAGGGTCAGGACCGCGATAACGGAAACGACGACCACGATAGCAATGAGCCAGAGCAGGATCCTGGTACCGAGGCCCCATCCTTTCTTCTCCTTGATCACCACTGTCTTGGTGACCGGCTGCGGTACCGGTTGGGTTGGTTGGATTGGTTCGGTGGCCATAGTTTATCACATGGAAATTTGGGGGCTTTGTAATATATTGGTTGTGGAGTGAGACCAGAATGACTGCATATCGCTCTGGCAGTCCCGGAATTTCCGGTGGTACCGCACAGGATAGTCCGAGTCCGACTTGCGGCTGGCATTTCACTTCCTGGAAACTGGCTGGAGAGGTTCTGAGGGATAATCGTTCCCTGCCAGATGCACCTGATTGAAACGGCGCCAGTTCGAAGAATGCTTACACGTTCGATCAAAAACCTGCGGCCGGTTGAGGAACCTTACGGTTTTTCTCCTGCTTCGGAATTGGTGGGGGTCATCGAAGAATGCGTGTGCATTCCTCGCATCTCTCAGGTCTGATGACCTTCGAGATTCAGCAGAACCCCGGCAATGAGAAGGGAAACTTCAGCAAACCTTCGAAGTTCTGATGAACCTCAGCACGTCGAAGGCTTCGTCTTCTCATGTCTCAAGTCTGATGACTTTCGACATTCTCCAGCCCGTCTTTCTGTTGGAAGACGGGTTACAATAAACTCCATTACCTCCCCCGGCTCATAGATATAAGATTCTGATGCGCATCCTCATCAACGAAGTAACACCGGCAACCGGTTTTACGGAGGTCTGCGGCTGGGTCCACGAGGTCCGTGACCTCGGCGGCCTTGCCTTCATGCTCGTCCGTGACCGGACCGGTATCATCCAGGTGACCATTCCGAAGAAGAAAGTCCCAGAAGCAGTCCTTGCTGCGGTCAAGGCCGTCTCCCGCGAGTCCGTTGTCCGGGTTACCGGCCCGGTCAAAGCTATGGAGAAAGCTCCCGGTGGCCGCGAGCTCGTGCCCGAGTCCATCGAGATCGTAAGCCTTGCCGAGACCCCACTGCCGCTCGATGTTTCCGAGAAGGTGCCGGCCGAGCTCGATACCCGGCTCGACGCCCGCTTCCTCGACGTACGGAGGCCCCGCGTGGCGGCGGTCTTCGAGATCCGCTCCGCTGCGATGCATGCGATCCACCAGTATTTCCACCATGAGGGATTCACCGCCATCACCACCCCGAAGATCGTGGCAGCAGCAACCGAGGGTGGGACCGAGCTCTTCCCAATCGCTTACTTCGACAGGGAGGCGTTTTTGAACCAGAGCCCGCAGCTCTATAAGCAGATGATGATGGCTGCCGGCTGCGAGAAAGTATATGAGATCGGCCCGATCTTCCGGGCGGAAGAGCATAATACCACGAAGCACCTGAACGAGGCCACGAGCATCGATATAGAGGTCTCGTTTGCCGATCAGAACGATGTTATGCGCATCCTTGAAGACGTCATCGTGAAGACTTACGCGTACGTGTACCGCTCCTGCCCGGATCAGCTCGCAAACCTTGGGATCACCGATTTTACGGTGCCGACAGCCCCGTTCCCCCGGCTGCCCTATGCCGAGGCTATAGGGATCGCAAAGAAGGGGATCGAGGAGCCGATCAAGTATGGCGACGACATCAGCCCGGCAGCCGAGCGGGCAATCGGTGCAGAGATGGGGGGCCACTACTTCATCGTGGACTGGCCTTCTGAAATCCGGCCGTATTACGCCATGCAGTACGAGAACGATCCCTCGATCTGCAAGGCGTTCGACCTGATGCACCCACGGATGGAACTCTCGAGCGGGGCCCAGCGGGAGCACCGGTACGACCGGCTTGTACAGCAGATCAAAAAGAAGGGGCTCAATCCCGAGAGCTTCGAGTTCTACCTCCGCCCGTTCCGGTACGGCATGCCACCCCATGCAGGCTGGGGCCTCGGCGCCGAGCGGCTGGTCATGACCATGCTCGGCCTTTCAAACGTACGGGAAGCCGTGCTCTTCCCCCGCGATATGCACCGGCTCGTTCCCTGACCGTGAACTATTTCTTTTTAGGCATCGACCTTAAGGTAACAAACAGTGTCCGGACACCATGGCAAAAGCGTATTTTATTGATAAGGTACTGGCGACAACAGTTGTCGGCAGTTATCCGGTGGTTAAAGGCGGGGGCCTGCTGAGCCTCTTTGACCCGCTCCGTCCCGCAGTCGAGACCGCGGTTGGCGACCAGCTCGCGGCCGGGATCGATATCATCTCTGACGGGCAGGTGCGGGGAGACATGATCGGCGCTTTTACATCAAATCTACCGGGCATCCGGCAGCAGGAAGTGGTAGGCAAGATCCAGCCTGCCTCCGGCCCGATCACCGTGGGGGACACAAAGTATGCGATCTCGAAGGCCCCAAAGGTGAAAGGAATCATCACCGGCCCGACCACGCTTGCCTACGGCCTCCACATTGCCACACCTATGTACCGGAACAAGGAGGAACTTGTACCTGACATTACCGCCGCTCTGCTTGTCGAGGCACGGGCACTTGAAGCTGCAGGAGTCGCGCTCATCCAGATCGACGAGCCGATCTTCTCGACCGGGATCGCTGATCTCGCAGTCGGGAAGCAGGCAATCGACAGGATCACGAGCAGCCTCCATACCCCGGTTTGCATGCATGTCTGCGGGAACCTCGGGAACGTGATTGACGAGATCCTGAAGTTCAACGTGAACGTGCTCGACTTCGAGTTTGCGAACAACCCGGCAAACCTCGACCTGCTCTCCCGCCGGGACCTGACCGGCAAGATGCTCGGGTTCGGCTGCGTGGACTCGACAACCGACCGGATCGAAAGCACTGCCGAGATCCGCAGGCGTATAGAGAAGGGTGTGGAGATCTTCGACCCGAAGATCATGCTTATCGACCCGGACTGCGGTATGCGGATGCGGACCCGCGAAACCGCTTACGCGAAGCTGAAGTACATGTGCGATGCGGCAAAGGAAGTCAGGCTCGCGCTGTGACCGGGTCTGCATAACCTTTTTATCTCACTCATCACCGGATATATTCTTCCGGGGATTCTGCAAGATGGATCAACAGGTTCATGATTTATTACAGAGCCAATATCTTTTAGCGAGAAATTATGGCAAAAACCTGTCCCAGCTGCGGTTATCATGAAACTGATAATCAGGCACTGTACTGCAACAAATGCGGTTACCCGTTCCCGCAGAGCCAGCCCAGAAGACCGGCTGCGGCAACGGTCCCGGTCAACCGCCCGGCACCGCGTACCGCAAAAAGACCCACGCACAAGAAGACCAGCGGGGGAGGTTTTTTCTCATTTGGTACCCTCATCACCGGAAATCACCTCAAACTGATCTACATCCTTGGCGCGGTTGTGATAGTTCTCGTCTCCCTCGTGGGAATCGCCGGGAAGTTTGCAAAGCCGGTGGCCGGTGGCGTCAATATGTCGATAACCAACACCACGGCCATCGCTCAGGATCCTGCCGGTTCGCCCCTGTTCTGGATCGGGTTCCTTTTTGCCGGTAGTATACTCTGGCGGATGTTCTGCGAGCTCTTCGTGGTGCCTTCCCGGGTGCACGGCGTCCCTGATCCTGGCCGGGAGGCCGAACCTGAAGACGAAACGGCAGATTACGGAGATGCGGAGGCTGCCGTGTACGGTGATGGAGGGCCGGCACAGTTGGTTGAATGTCCCAAATGCAGGAAGATCGTTCCGGTTGAAGAGCTGCGGGAATGCGAGCACTGCGGTGTGCAGGGGTGCAGCAACTGCATCCGGCCGATGGGCCTGTTGAAGAAAACGATGACGTGCCGGGAGTGCTTTGAAGGGGAATAATTTTTTTAATGATCTGGCGTTGTGGAAAAAATTTCATGAGATATTGCCGGAAAAACCGGGATCACGGAACCATAGTCCCTTCCGGCAAACGCAGGTTATCCCGTTGACCTTCCTGTTTTGCATCCCCATTTGCAATAATAAGACGTTTTTTCAACTACGATGAAGAAAAACCAGACGGGACCTAATCCTGCAATGATTATTAGCAAGTTTCAGGTTTTTCGAATTACATAAACGAGAATGTCTCCGGCACCAGCGTCTGCAAATCAACAGCAATCGCAAGCGCCGGTGTCGGGTTTACGTTCATCTGCTTCTGGAACTTGGTCTGGGACTGCCATGTGCCGGCATTGATCCCGAGCACGCCGCGGTAATTCGTGATGCCCTTGATATGCACATGACCGGTGTGCAGGATCTCGGGCAGCGGGTCGATGATCAACCGGTCGATCTTCCCGGCGGCAATCGGCGTCTTGCGCCCGTATGCGGGAGCGAGATGACGGCGAACGAGCATCTCCTCCATCATCAGCCCGCTCTTCTCATACGAAGCGCCGGGGATGAGGCCGATCATGTCATCGATGGACCGGCCATGATACATCAGCACCCTTACTCCCTGCAGGCGCACGAGCGCCGGGTTCTCCACGAGCACGCAGTTGGACGGGAACGTCTTGGTAAACTGCTCCGGCAGCACCGGCTGCGGTTCCGCCCCGCGGACTACGTCGTGGTTCCCGGGCGAGATGATGATCTTCATGCGGGAGGGCAGAGCCTGCATCATGGTACCGAAGGCATCGTACTGCTCGTAGATATTCTTGATCTTCAGCTCGGCGTCCTGGTTCGGGTAGATGCCGATGCCGTCAACAAGGTCTCCTGCGATCAGCAGGTAGGAGTAGTCCGAGTCAGAAAGCCAGTCGGCGAACTTATTCCAGCTGGCTTCGAGGAAGGTATCGCTGCCTACGTGGGTATCGGAGATGAAGACAGCTTTTCCCGGCTGCTCGCTCTTGAACGGGGCATTGTCGATCCGTATGTCCGGGCGGTAGAGCAGCTCGGCAAAGAAGAGCTTCCCGTCGTTCGAGAGCTTACCCTTGACGCCAATCACCTCATCATGGACGATCCGCTCGGCATCGGCAAAGACCGGCCGGTCCTTCCGGAAGAGCACCGGAATAGTACCGGAAGTGTCCTCGATATCGGCGATGCGGTGGCCGTTTGTGGTAGTCTTCACCTCCACGACCATCCCGATAACCGTGCATTCCTCCTGCCGGTAGCGGGTGTTCTTTGTGAGTGCCTCGATGGGCATCGCCCCGCACCGGTTCCGGATCATGCTTCCGAGCCGGCTGTACCGATCCCGGAAGTAGTGGAGGTAGTCGCCCGTCCCGTTCACCGCGCCCGACGTGCCGGCCAAGCCGGAGACCACCTCCACCTCAGGATCGACGAGGAACCTTGTTCCGTCCCGGACCGGGCGGACACCCGGGATATGCTTTGCCAGGACAACGATCGTATCCTTCGGGACACCGGCAATGATGCGCTCGATCAGGTCCGGCTCGTTCTGCTCGAGGATGTAGCGCACCACTTCCGGGTGCACCTGCAGCTTCGTATCGAGGAACCGGTGCGTGATTTCCTGCGCATCAAGCATACCGGAATATCGGNNGCTCTTCGACTTGCAACTGGTTCATGAGAATGTCAAAGACCGGGGTTGCCTCCCTTCTCCTTATCGGGATTTTACCAAACCTCTCCAACCGCGAGGAGAAGAAGAACTCATCAGATTCCTTCGAAGAGGCTTGCCCGGTTGAAGCGCCGCTGGCTCTTCTCCAGCCTGCTCTTCCCTATGTGATGCGATATTTTGAAGAACGCTGATGCGTTCTTCTCTTTTCTCCTTGACTTCGTCATGTCAACATACCCAAGAACATCAGAATTATTATTTCTCCAGATCAGAAAAAAAGGGATTATTTACGGGGCATTGCGCTTCTTGATCATTTCGAGCGCTTCGAACGCTTCCTTGCGCACGACCGGGTTTTCATCGGAAAGCATACCGGTCAGGTGATCGACGGCCTTCTGATCGCCGATCTCCCCGAGCAGGAGGACCGCACGCTTCCGCACATCCACCTGCTCATCCTTGAGCACCATGATGAGCGGCGTTGTTGCAGGCTGCCCCAGCATCCAGAGTGCCTCCATGGCGCCGGTCCTCGTGCGGATATCTCCCTCGCGGAAGACCTGCATGAGCGGGGCAATCGCCGGGACCCCGAGGGCGGCAAGGGACCTGACTGCCTCGATACGTACCAGCCGCTCGGGATCGTTGAGCGCCGTTATGACGGGAGCAATTGCCTTCGTGTTCCCGATCTGGCCGAGCACTTCCATGGCTCCCCTTCGGATACCGGGGCTCTTGTCTTCGAGAGCCTGGATCAGGGGGTCCACAGCCGGTTCGCCGATAGTAACGAGCGCGAGCGATGCTCTCCGGCAGACTTCCTCGTTCGGGTCCACGAGCGCCCGTATGAGCGGCCCGATGGCATTGTCACCCAGCGAGCAGAGGGTGGCCATCACGGCCATCCGCACGTTCTCCTTCACATCGTTCAGAGAGCCGATTAAGGACTCAACTGCCCGAGGGTCGCCAATACGGCCAAGTGCAATGGCACTCTCGTGCCGTACTCCGGCGTCCGGGTCTTTTAAGGACTCGACGATCTGGGGAACTGCCCTGCTCTCACCTATAATCCCGAGAGCCTGCACAGCACCACGGCGAATCAGGGGGTGGCCATGCCGCATTGACTGAATGAGGGGACCGACTGCCGGATCTCCGATCAGCTGGAGTGCCCGGATGGTCTCCTGCCGGACATCGTCGCCCGGTTCGTCCAGCGCCACGATCAGCGGACTTATGGCAGGGGCCCCGATCTTGCCGAGCGCATTGGCAGAACCCCTCCTTATGATCCAGTACTCATCCTTAAGGCCGTGGATCAGGGGCTCGATTGTGGGCTCGCCAAGGTCGACGACCGAACGGACTGCTGCCCAGCGGGCATCGAGATCACCCTCGCTTAATGCCCGCAGGAGGTTGTCCGTCCGCTCCTTCTGCGCCCGTAGGTGTGCCTCCTCCCGTTCACGCTCCATCTCGCGCTTACTTTTCCCCGATTTCAGAATATTGCCGAGTTTATTGATAATACCCATAACGATTCCCGGACGAATATTAGTATAAAATCATTCAAATAGGTATCGGATACGCAATCTGACGAATTCTCCCGCTCACGCCAATTTTTAGGGCTTGCAGACCGATTGGAAAAAAATATCGGTTTTTAACAGTGTTCTCATACGCCATTGCATAAGAGGAGTGCTCCCACCGGATATCTTCTCATCGGGAACAGGGATGTCTTCCGGTCTGCCCTCGCAATACGCCCGGTTACCCCGGAAAAAGGTGTGTGGTTATTCATCGTAATGTACGGTGAACTGGGAAGAGCCGGAGGTCGTTTTGGGCACATCATTTACGTATATCGTGTATACCCCGGCCGGCGCGGCGTTGTCAACCGTGTACCGGTAACTCCAGGTGTTATCCGCTGTTAACGAGTTTGTGCCAAGGTCTACCCCGGTTGAGAACCGTCCGGGCCCGGAGAGGGTAAGCTGGACATTCCTGGCGCCCGTGGTGCACATGCCGGAAAAGGTCAGGAATTCTCCAGGTAAGACCGAATACCTGGTTGAAGAGACCGTTACTATACCGTTTCCAATCACGGTGAACCCGGCACGGTCGGATACGGTTTTTCCATCATCACTAACAACAATGGTGTAGGTGCCCGACTGGATTTTGGTCCCCGGGTTCCACAGGTAACTCCAATCATCGAGCGAATCGGGTTTTACCTGGGAGTCGAGCACCAGGCCGTTTGCATAATAACCGGGCCCGAAGATGGTCAGGGTAACGCTGCCGGTGCCCGTTGCCGTCCCGGAAAACGTATTGGAATCCCCGACAACCATCTGTTCCCTGCTGACCCTGGCCGTTACGACAGCCGGTAATTCCGTTGCCACGGGACTGATCTCGACTTGCTGCACCGAACCCGGCTGCGCTGTTAGGGCTGCAAAATAATTCGATGTGCCCGAAGGTACCGTGATTGCAGTCTTCCAGCTCTTGTATCCGTTCGAGCGGAACTCGAGGGTATGGTTCCCGGGGACGACTTCGTAAATAGTACTGGGAGTGCTTCCACTGTACTGGTTGTCGAGATAAATTTCTGCGCCCGTTGGTGACGAGGTGAGCTGAAGGGTGCCTTTTTCTGAAGGCTGGCTGGTTATACATCCTGCCAGCAGGATACTGACGAAGATGAGAACGAGAATTTCACGGATCATGGTTTCCCACGTACTTCTCACGATAACCGTTATTCCGGAGCGTTATATAGATTTGCAAAATAGGGGGGCGGTCCATGCGGGACCTGCAGGCAAGGAAAAAACGGCAGGAAGTTCGGGATATCAGCGGTTATCGATGAGCGACAGGATGTCGCGTGCGAATGCGATGCTTTTTTCTTCATCCGTCATCAGGGTGTCGAACCTGACGGAATGGCTGACCTCTACGGGATCGCGGATGTCCTGCACGAAGATGTCAGGGATACCCCCGTAACAGGTAAAAGTCCCGATCGCGCTCGGCTCGTACCCGGCTGCCTTCATCAGGGCACCGGCCGGCCCGCTGACGGGAGCATGGCCGATGAACGGGCTCACGGCGATTACGAATTTGTCCTTCAGTGCCGGTTTCAGCCCGTCGCAGGAGAGGATCGGTTCAATGCTCGTGATGGGGTTGGAAGGTCCGATCACCACCGCGTCGCTCGCCTCGATGGTCGCAAGAACCTCATCGGTTGCCACGGGAGGCTCGTTGCAGCTGCGGACAACCTTCCGGATATCGATCTGTCCCTTCGCCCGGATCCAGTATTCNNACCCCGAACCGCTCGCACAGGACCCTGGTCACGCCCGTGAGCCGCATGCCGTTCCGGAGCATATCCCCGCGTGCGATATGCACGGCCCGGTCCCGGTCACCCACAGCAATGAACTCGTCAAGACCAAGGCGGGTAGCCTCTTCGTGGGTGGTGAAGGTGTCATTCCTTACTCCCCACCACGTATCGGTGTTGAGGATGCCGGCAAAGAGGTACATGACCGTGTCGATATCCGGCGAGATGTGGTTTCCCGATATCCAGATGTCCTCCGCCGTATTGACAATGACTGCAATCTCGTGCCGGTCCATTATTTTCTGCATGCCCCGCAGCAGTTTCGGGGTGCCCGTCCCGCCCGAAAGAAACGTAATCATTACTCAATACTTTTATGCTCTATATATGAAGATTCTTTAGTGAATCTGTGAAAATCATCAAGGACCCGGTCCACGGTTACGTTGAAGTGGAGGACTTTACCCTCGCCCTGCTTGATTCTCCCCCCTTGCAGCGGCTCCGTTATATCCGGCAGCTCGGTTTTTCCTTTCTGGTGTATCCCGGTGCCAACCACACGCGGTTCGAGCACTCGCTCGGAACCATGTTCCTCGCGGACGTGGCAGCCCGCCGCTTCGGGCTTTCTGAAATAGACCGCATGCTTGTGATCGCTGCCGGGCTCCTCCATGATATCGGCCATGGCCCGTTCTCCCATGCCAGCGAACCCTTGATGGAACAGTTCCTCCACACAACTCACGATGATATAGGACGGATCGTCAGCCATGGGACCGGCACGCTGCTCGAGGAATCCGGTATCGATCCTGAAGAACTTTGTCAGCTCGTGAAGGGAAAGCACCGGCTCTCGGGTATCATCCACGGGGATCTCGATGTTGACCGGATGGACTACCTGCTTCGTGACGCCTATTATACCGGTGCCCCGTACGGCACGGTGGATGCCCAGCGG
>PMKW01000204.1 GCA_003157895.1 Methanoregula sp.
AATTTCAAAACCTGATTTCAAGACAGACGTATTACATGAGGAATTATTCCGTAAATACCTCCGGGTCCTCAAACTCGCGCGCACCCCCACCCGGGACGAGTTCATCAAGATCGCTACCGTTGCAGCAGCCGGTATCCTTCTCATCGGCCTGATCGGGTTCATCATCTACGTCCTCTTCAGCCATAAGACTCTGTTGGGGTTCTAGTTGCGATGGTTATGACACAGCCAACCCCCCCGGCGCCGCAAGCGCCACAGGTTCCTGCCACACCCGAGGTATTTGTCAACCGCATCTTTGCGATCAAGACCACTTCCAAGCAGGAGCGGACGGTAGCCGATAACATCCTCAAGGCGATCGAGACCAAGGCAACGGACATCAAGGTGGCGTCCATCATTGCCCCGAACGAGCTGCGGGGCTACGTCCTTATCGAGACCCCCGAGCAGCGGAACCGCATCGAGCAGCTGGTCGAGCTGATCGCCCATGCCCGCGTTGTTACCAAGGGCGAGACCAGCCTTGCCGAGGTCGGCCATTTCCTCATCCCGAAACCGGTTGTTGCCGGTATTGATGAGGGTACCATCGTCGAGCTGATCGCCGGCCCGTTCAAGGGCGAGAAGGCGGTTGTCAAGCGCGTCGACTCCGCAAAGGAAGAGATCACGGTCGAGCTCTACGAGAGCGTGGTCCCGATCCCGATCACCGTCCGCGGCGACAATGTCCGCGTGGTCGAGAAGTTTGCGGACCGGTAATACCCCCTTCTTTTTCCGGGGTTTCTCTCAGAACAGCCGCAATTTTAAAATAAGGAAATGCCTGCCACTGCCCGGTTGGAATTAGGATGCTCCGGAACACTATCAGAACGCCACACGATTTTAAACGAACATTCCGGTGTGTATAATCCACCTGAAAAGAAACTGGGTTTTTCCGGAGAACGCGGATTGTATACCTGCAGGGATTGATGCAGTATTCAGTCAGCGATGTAACCGTCTTGGTACGAGCCAAGGTTATATCCAAGCGGTAATTCATGGTATTAACTTGATGACATCCGATCCGGCACTTTCCCCTGGCCGTGCCTTCATCATCTTTGCCATTGTGATCATCACCCTCGCCATTGCGGCAGCCCTAAATAGCGGGGGATTACCGACAAGTCCGGGAACCGGTACCGGAACGCTGACCGGCAACGTCTCCATCGGCCCGCTCTGCCCGGTGGAGCCGTGCACGCTCACCCATGACCGGCTTGTCGCTGCATACGCGGCCCGCCCCATCAGTATCTCAACGACCGGGGGAACGGTGGTCGCAACGGTGACTGCCGATCCAGAGACCGGTTACTCGGTTACCCTGAAACCGGGGACGTACATTGTCGATATTCCACATCAGGGAATCGGCGGGAGTCAGGGGCTGCCGGAAACGGTGACTATCCGGAGCGGCCAGACCGTCCGGCTTGATATCTCGATCGATACCGGCATCCGGTAGATGGTACCGGCACTACCACAGATAGGGGACAAGCCGGTACCGGAGTTTCCGCATATACTCCCGGTATCCTTCCAGTTCCCTGGCCAGCATTTCTTCTTCCCTGTGTATCCTTGCTATAAGAAGGACAGTCAGGGCAAGGCCGATAAGGAGACCATACCCTGAGCCAAGCAGCAGCGGCGCCCCGGCAAACACCAGGATTCCCCTGAGATACATCGGGTGGCGGACGAACCCGTACACGCCCGTTGAGACGACCCGCTGCGTGCGCTCCTCCTGGATCCTGACCAGCGGCGACAGGAAGGTGTCGTCGGTGTAGGACCGGAAGAACAGGAAAAAAGATCCGGCCAGCATTGCCACCCCCAGAATGTTCAGCCAGAGGGGGAAGACAAAAGACCACCCGAAACGTTTCGCATCGAGGGGCATGATACCAATCCAGGCAATGAACCCGATAACGAGGCCATAGACAACATACCGGTCTCAGCCTTTCTGGGTACCGGCACCGGGTTTCTGATACCGTTCTGCAAGCAGCGCCGGGTTCTTCCGGTAGAGATACAGGATGGTTGAAAAACAGAGAAGAACAAACCAGATGCAGAAGATCCAGCCCGCCGGCCAGAGCAGATCCCCGGAAAGAATGAGAATGAGGGCGGGAAATATCAGGGTGAACAGGAACGCGAAGATGACTTTCTTCTCCATGCGTACGGTATTGGCGGCCGGGGGTATTATGAACCTGTCCCTTTTTCGGGTGACCTCGGGAGAGGAGCGAAGGTACTCCGGTTTTCATAATCATTCCGGGGGGTTGGAGGAGTCGATTTCCGGACTCCACGTTCTTCACCGGGCAGATAGTTTCCCGTCATGAAAACCCGTTCCAGAAGATCCTGCATAATGAGACTGCATTTGCAATACAGCGGCGTTTGCAGTACAGCGGGATCACGACGGTAATTATGCCGGTGCGTGCAGATAAATAGGGTGCCGGTCCCGGTGCCGGGAACGAAACGTACTACGGGTTGCCGTTCATGAACAGACAATCGGAGACCTGCGGTTATCCCTTATACCGGTAGTACTTTTTCAGGGGTAACCTGCTCATGTACATGGAATCATCCGTCGAATCGTACACCCACTCGGTTATCTCCCCGGTAACTGACGTTGTTGTATAGAGACCGGGCTCTTTCTTGGTCCAGGTACCTGAATCAGTCGTCTCCCCCCGGTTCAGATAGAAATCCCCGGAAAAAAAGGTCTGGTTTTCATAAAAAATGATATGACGGTCTGTTGCCGGTGGTTCTCCGCCAACCCACTGGCCGATGATGGGATCGGGCGTGTTACTGAGAATATGGATGCCCGGCAGCTGAATGCACCCTGCGGTGAGGAGGAAGCAGCATATAATAACGCAGATGATGCCAGCCGGTTGCATACTTGAGATTGAAGAGTTCTGATATGTTTAAGGTTTCCGCAGGAGCGGGGGGCCCGGGCGGTATACTTTTGATGGAACGCCCTGACCAAAACTTATTACGGGCAGGCCAATCCACCCCATGACCGGGCTCGTAATCCCATAAAATCTGCAGGAAGGGATGTGAATGGTTGAAAAAATACGGATGATACCCTGAATCTTCCCAACTCTGGCCATGCATTTCTTACCGTGAAACCTCCCGGCAACCGTCCGAAAGGTACAAGAGCCTGCAGGATGTAATTTCTAAAAGATTCAATGGACACCCGGCAAAAAATTATTATTTCCGTCCTCATGCTCGGGACCCTGATGGGTTCCCTTGATTCTACCATTGTTATTCTTGCATTTCCCACCATATCGGCAAGCCTCCATGCGGACCTTGTCACAACCCTCTGGGTTATCCTCATCTACCTCCTCGTTGTCGCGGTATGCACGACCCAGCTCGGGCGACTGGGCGATATTTACGGCAGGAGCCGGATGTTCAATACCGGGTTTTTTGTCTTCACGCTGGGCTCGCTCTTCTGCGGGCTGTCTCCGGCCATTTCCTGGCTGATCCTGTCTAGGGGTATCCAGGCATTCGGCGGGGCACTGATGCAGGCAAACAGCGGCGCCATCATCGCCGATACGTTCCCCCCGAATGTGCGGGGAACGGCATACGGGTACATCTCCCTTGGCTGGACGAGCGGGGCAATGCTCGGGATTGTCCTGGGGGGGATTATTACGACCTACGTAGGCTGGGAATACATTTTTTTCGTCAACCTGCCGATAGGGATTCTTGCAACGCTCCTCGGGATGCGCTATGTGAAGGATACGGTCAGGGCAACAGCACACCTTGATATGGCCGGTATGCTGCTCATGGGCCTTGCACTCACCCTGGTCTCCTATGCCGGCGTTGACTTTGCCGGCCAGGGTCTGACGGGACAAAACGGCCTCCTCTTTATCCTTGGTATGGGGGCAATAGTCCTGTTTCTTTTCTATGAATCCCGGTGTGCCCATCCCATCCTCGACTTTGCCGTTTTCAAAAACCGTGTCCTGAAGTATTCCGTCATGGCCGCATTTTTCTTAAGTCTCGGCTACCTGTCCGTGATGTTTCTTATGACAATGTATCTCCAGGGTATCCGCGGGCTCTCGCCGCTTTATGCAGCACTTCTCCTGACCCCGGGATATGTGGTGGGAAGCCTGCTCTCCCCCCTGATGGGCAGGTTTTCTGACCGGTACGGGGCACGGGTCCTTGCAAGCTCCGGTGCGTCCATGTTATGCCTTGCAACGCTCGTCTATCTCCTGCTCCGGCTCGACACTCCTCTCTGGGTTGTGCTGGTTGCATCCGGGATCTCCGGTATCGGGTCAGCGATGTTCTTCCCGTCAAACAACAGCGCCGTCATGGCGAATGCACCCCCGGGTTCCTTCGGGGGGATCTCCGGTATCCTCAGGACCGTGCAGAACATCGGGATCCTGGGAAGTTTTGTCATTGCTATCACTGTTGCCTCTGCATCGATCCCAAGGAACGTTGCGTTTGAGGTTTTTATCGGTACTACCAACCTCGTTGGCGGGGTCTCGGAGGCATTTCTCCACGGTATTGATGCCTCGCTCTGGGCATCGATCGGCATCATGGGCGTTGCTGCGATCCTTTCCTGGATGCGGGGACACGAGGTCCGGCGATCCGGACCGTAGTCATTCCGAATAAACCTGCCGGGGATGTCTCTCCCTGGAGGAGGCCCGGGGGGCATTCCCGTTATCAGAGATCTCCCCTGACAAATGAGATTTTCCATCGACCGATGAGAACCTGACAACTCAATCCTTTTTATCGGATAACCAGCAATGTGTACAAGCAAAGAAATCAATGAAGTGATATAACCATGAATTTTGGAAACTTAGGTGGAATGGCCGGGGCTGTTGAAGGGTACCTTACAACCCCGGAGGGACAGGATGCGATCAAGAAATTCCTTGCCTCCCCTGAAGGTATCACACTGCTGCAGAATTTTGCGGGTACTTCCGATGGGCAGAAAACGATGCTGAGCATCCTTCCCACGGTTCTTGGCGGGCTCAACCTTCCCCCCGGTGTAGCTGATACGGTAAAGAGTGCACTTCCCAGCCAGCAGTAACCCGGTGACCCGGTAATTATCTATCCTTTTTTACCCTGTTTTCGTGGCAGGTCCTCTGACTTCCGGGTAATTTTTATTAAAACAGCCTTCATCAGAACCTTCAATCACCGGTATTGAACCATTTCAGGCCATGACTATCCCGTCAGTACCTGCATCAATACTGTCCTATCCTGAAATCATTTCAAAAAATATTCAATAATATGAGCAAGCCCACCCCTTCGGGGTCGCCCGGCCGCCTCGTCGGGGCATCGCCGGGCAAGAATGTTGTCTGAACACATTATTTTTATACGGGGTCGAGGGGGAGCACCCCTTGGGCTGCCACCCCCTCCGGGGGAGAGAGGGGGTCATCCTCGTAAATCGGAAAAATTTGAGNNTTCTCCGATTTCCCTCCAGCAGAAGTGATCATGCATGAAGGTAATCGGGTTAAACGCAAGTCCAAAGGGAAAGGACAGTAATACCCTGCGGCTGGTAAAAGCCGTGCTGGCAGGTGCGAAAGAAGAGGGAGCAAAAACCGAACTGGTGGATCTCTATACGCTGCGCATCGAGTACTGCACGGCCTGCGGTACCTGCTATGCAAAAGGGGAATGCACGCTGCTCGATGATTTCACGGACCTCTTTGACCGGATGATGGATGCCGAGGGGATTGTGCTTGGCGCTCCCAATTATATTGATTCCGTGCCGGCACCCATGAAAGCATTCTTTGACCGTATGGCGGATGCCATCCACTGCCAGATGCTGACCGGAAAATTCGGGTGCTCGGTCTGCACGGCCGGGGGCAGCGGCGAGTCCGAAGTTGTCGGGTATATGAACAAAGTGCTCACGACGATCGGTGCAAACGTGGTGGGAGGAATCGGCGTTGCAATCGGCAGGGACCCGGCAGCGCTCGGAACTGCCGAGAAGGAAGCCCATGAGATGGGGAAGAAGCTGGCCCGGTCGATCCGGGGTGAAATTTCCTATCCGGAACAGGACGAGGTCCACCGGCAGAAGCGGGAGTACTTCTGCCAGCTCGTGAAATACAACAAGGAGAAGTTCGCTCATGAATATGACTGGTACGTCCGGATGGGCTGGATGAAATGAGCCGGGTGAACTGATATGAAGAGTATCACCGCAGAAAAACTCCGGCTTGACCACGAACCCGTGGCAATTCTCTGGAGCAATACAAAACCCGACGGCGCATTGCAGATAAAGCCGCACGGGCAGACCTGCATCATGCCGTTCTTCGCGCAGGTCGCAATGAAGGGAAAGACTGCCGTTTTCGACCGGGAGAGCTACGGCTGCCCCGGTGCCCGGGCCGGCCTCGGGTTCGGCAACGGGTATTACGATGCTTTCGGGGGAGCCGGGGTCGAATTCATGTCTGCATTCTTCGTGAAAGGTGCGGAGAGCAGTAAGAACCCGGAGGCCTATTGCGCAACCGTGCAGCACATCCCCGAACGGGAGCGGGCCAAGTTCCTGCATGGCGAGCGCCTCTATAAAAATACGGAAAAGGCTAAAAGGTTCATGACCGCTGATCTGCCGATCACAGATATTGCCGAGAAGTACGTGATCTTCACCCCGTTAAGCAGCCTGAAGCCCGGCGAGCGCCCGGTCGTCGTGGTGTTTGTTGCCGACCCGCTGCAGATCACCGGGCTCGTCACGCTGGTCGGGGCAGTCCGCGAGGGTACCGATCCGGTTCGGGTCCCGCCGATGGCTGCCTGCCAGCAGATCGGGGCGTTCGTGTATGACGAGGCAAAGAAGGAGCACCCCCGGGCGGTGCTCGGGTATACGGACCTTGCGGCACGGGAGAACGTGGGCAAGACAATTCCGGCGAATATGTTCACGTTTGCCGTGCCGTTCTCGCTCTTTGAGGAGATGGAGGAGGAGGCAAAGGACGGGGTGTTCGACGGCCCGATCTGGAAAGGGCTTGCGGCAGGGCAGTGAGGTGAAAGGATCATGGAAAAAACAGATTTCAGGAAAATCGGGGAACGGCTGAAGGCAGCCTTCAGGCTTTCAACGCGGCCTCTTGCAGTATATGGAGCGGAAGTCCTGCCTTCGGGTATTCCCCCCATGACCGGGGTGAACCGGTGTTTCGCAGTCTCCTTGTACAGGATGGCGGCAGGAAATGAGGTATCCGGGATCTATGTCAGTGCCGACACAAAGGAGGGCTGTTGTCCTGGGGGGCTGTACCATGTGGGATATATCCCGGTGCCTGATGACATCAGATATTTTGTATCCACCGGCAAAAAAGATGTCCGCGGCGGAGCGGCGGAATACCTGAAGGCCAGCCCGGACCTTGTCGAACGCTGCACGGTGGCGGCGGGGCCGATCCACCCCCCGGGAAAATATCTCATCGTGCAGGCCTGCGAGGCGCTGCCGGATACCGGGCCCGCCGTCAGGTCCCTCTGCTGCTTTGGCACGGGCGAGCAGATCCGGAACATGGCGGCACTCGTCCACTTTGACCGGGATGACCCGTTCTCACCGGTCATCGTCCCCTGGGGGTCTTCCTGTTCGACCTTTATCACGTTCCCGGCCGGCCTTGCAGAGAACACGCCGCGCGATACCGCATTCATGGGCCCGCAGGACCCGACACAGAACCATTC
>PMKW01000083.1 GCA_003157895.1 Methanoregula sp.
TATGGTCAGGGCATATGTCGGGTCGATGAGCCCGGTGCAGCGGATGGCTTTTGCCCGCGAGCAGATCCACATTGCGCTCTGCAATGCCGTGAACGGTGCAAAGTCTCTCGGGCTTGATTCCTGTCCCATGGGAGGATTCGACCCGGCGGCATATGCAGAAGTCCTGTTCCTCCCGGAGGAGTACGTTCCCGTGGTGCTCTGCGCCGTAGGATATGCTGCCGACAAGCCGCACCAGAAATGGCGGCTGCCCCGGGAAGAGGTATTCTTTTAGAAGAATGCAGACTCGAAGAACGCTGATAAAAATATATAATCAACGGTGAAAATTTATTTTTTTTAGAGGGAATTTTAGTTTTGATTAACATATTGAACTTTATTTTGGAAAGTTGCTCTGATAATCGTAATTCAAATCGATTTGGCGTAATAACAATTTACTTAATGTATCCTAAGGGGGCGCACCCCTTGGGCTGCCTCCCCCTCTGGGGAAGAGAGGGAGTCCCCCTCGTAAATCGGAAAAATTTGAGGCGCCAGATAGGGTTTTACACAGCAGCAACTGAGTGAAATGAATTCGGGATATCAAAACAATTTACCTAATGATATATTTGAGGAGTGTTTTTTTATATTTACGTCTTATGTTTTCGAAAAAATTAATCATTGTTTTTAATTGGTGCACGCACGATTCTCTTAATTTACGAGCCGACCTTTCAAATCTTTTAAGATACGAAAAAAAATCTCCTCCTCTTCGAAATATGTCCTTGCAAGCCAGTTTATCCCATCTCTTTTACCATCACAATCCGGTCCTCATCCCTGCCGAAGTATGCTTCATGGTAGTTCTCCTGCTTAAAACCAGACTTCAGATAGAGCCCAAGCGCTGGTACATTCCATGGCGATACCGTGAGCCGCACGGTCCGGACTCCGAGAGTACAAAAGACTTCAAGGAGTTCAGAGAGGAGGATGGACCCGACCCCGTTCCTCCGCTGGTCCTCGTGGACGCCTATCCTCAGTATCCATGCCTCGCGGGGCTGCCCCTGGACAAGCACCCCGACCGTGTATCCTACCTGTTCCGTATCAAGGAGAGCGACGAGAAACGTGTTCCGGCAGACAACACCCATCTGCCGTATGAAAACTGCCGAGCGGTAGGGTTCATGGCCGCCTGCCGTCTCAAGTCCGAGGACCAGGGGGAAATCATCATCCTTATACTGGCGTATTGAGACGGCGATCATTCTCGCTCTTACCTGGTGCTGCCGGTCAGGTCCTGCATGGAATCGTCAATTCTTACCGGACGGGTCAATGCCGATCCTGTCCCCCCGGGTGATTGCCTTCACGAGCGATTCTGCGGCTGCAAGGTCCCCTTCCTCGGCACTGGCCCTGACCGAGAAGGTGGCGTCCGTCAGGATCTTCCGTGAAAGGACCCGGGTTAAGTCATCCACGATTTCTGCCATCTTTGGATCCATTGTTCCGATACGTGCCATCGCCCGGTCCCGCTCGCGGATCCGTATTGTCTCGGCCCACATATGCAGGGAGGCAAGCACATCATCGGCAGCATGCCGGTTCAGGTTTCTCAGGAAGATCTCCAGTTCCGCCTCCACGAACGCATGCGCCCGGTCCGCTTCTGCCTTGCGGGTGCTCATGGTCTGCTCGTTGATGGTGCGGAGGCTGTCGATGGAAAAGAGGCGGACCCCGTCAACCCTGTCGGCCCCTTCTTCCACGTCACGGGGCTGGGCGATATCGATAAGGATGAGCGGGCGCGGGTGTCCCTCTACCGGCCAGCACCGGTCCTTCATGGCTTTTTTGAGATCCGCGGTGTGGATAATCGGGTGCGGTGCCGAGGTGCAGGAGATCACCACATCCGAGAGCGTGATATAGTGGTAGAGCTCCGAGAGGCGCACTGCTTTGCCCCCGATCTTCTTTGCGAGGATGACAGCCCGCCCGTAGGTGCGGTTGGCCACGTACATGGCGGTCAGGTGTTTTTCCGCAAGCGCCTGTGCAACCAGGAGGCCCATCTCCCCGCTCCCGACCACGAGGATGTGTTTTCCCTCCAGGCTGCCGATCTCCGCTTCGGCCAGCTGGACTGCTGCGGAGCCTACGGAGACCGCCCCCCGGTTGATCAGCGTCCGTTTCCGGACCTCGATTCCCACGTGGACCGCCTTGTTGATGCAGTGCTCGAGGAAGCTGCTGGTAGTGCCGGCCTCCTGTGCATCGGCAAGGGCTTTTTTCAGCTGGCCGATGATCTGGTCTTCTCCCACGATCATCGAGTCGATGCCGGAGGCAAGGGCAAAGAGGTGCCGGAGCGCCCCTTTCCCTTCGTGGACAAAGAAGTCCTTCCTGCCCTCTTTGGCGAGGAACTCCTTTAATGCATCCGTCTCCCCTTCAACGATCATTTCCACCCGGTTGCAGGTCTGGAGCAGCAGGACCGCGGAAAACCGCTCACCGGCTGCAGCAAGAAACTCCGGTTCACCGGCAAAGCGGAACGCTTCGATTGCCACTACGTTCGCCGTGTGGTGGCTGACACCGGCGATTGCGATCGGTATCCTGTACGGTTCAGCCATGCAGGTACCTTTTTGAAACTGTTTCCCAGGCCTTCTCCGGATCTGTCTTCAGGAGCTTCCAGACCAACGGGTCCGCAAGCACTTTGTGCAGAATGGTATTTCTCTTTGCCTGGTCTGGCTCCATCCGTTTCAACTCTTCCCGCAGCCGGTTCTGGAGCACGATCATTATATCCAGTTCCGGCAGCTCGCGTTCAAGGTGCTCCCGGATATACCGGGAGATCGCCGGGCTGCTGCCGCCCGTGCTGATCGCAAGGGTGTAATGCTCCCCGCGGCTGATTGCCGGCAGGACCACATCGCCGGCCTGGCCGGCCGCGTTGTTGAAGAGGATGCCCTTCTTGCGGCAGAGCCTGCCGATACGGTTGTTCTGTGCCGGGTCGGAGAGTGCCCCGATGACCAGGAATGCGCCTTTGATCAGTGCGGCAAGCGTGGTATCGGATGCGTCCTTTATGTCCACGCACTCCTTTTCGACCTGCAGGGTCTCCAGCTTCTGCACAAACGACCGGCTCACCACGAGCACGCGGGCTTCCTGTACAAAATACGCCGCCTTGCGTGCGGCCACCGCTCCTCCGCCGAAGATGACGACACGCCGACCGGAGCAGTCAATGAAGAGCGGGATCATCTGGTATTAGATAGTGCGATTATACTCAAAAATCCTATCTTATGCATCTCAGGATCTCTCCAGGGNNTCCGTCGTCCTCTGGTTCGATATACTTAAATTGTTTGAATTCCCACATTGTAGAGCACACTGCGCCGATAGTGTAGTGGTTATCACTAGGCGTTGCCAACGCCTAAACCCGGGTTCGAGTCCCGGTCGGCGCACTTCTTTTGTTTTCCCTGATGGTCAAGGTGTGTGTTCGCTTATGAGTAATAAAAAAATCAATTTTCGGCTCTGTAGAATTCCTCAATGAGAACAAGGAACGACCAAGTAGTTATCAACCTTGAGAGGTTGTAGAGGATCACTTTGATTTTGATCTCCTTGACCTGGAGTCGGTATATTCGAGCCTTAAGGGCTTCTCCGAACTTTCTTTTCAGGACGGAGAAAACGGTTTCAACCTTGTTTCTCTGATGATACGTTTCTTCATCGAATGTTAGAGCGATTCGTCTTCGATAATATCCGGAGATCCGTTTACGCTTTCTATTTCTAACCGGGATAAGGGAACAGGAATTGAGGGTATCCCGGATCAATTCATGAATCTCTTCAGAGTCATATCCTTTATCCATGACATAGAGGTCAGAATGCCTGATCCTGTGACATTGTTTCAGGAGTTTTTCTGCGTGTGGGATATCATGGACCGGATGCTGGGATATCTTCAGGCCGGTAATAATCAGTCGATCAGTATCAGCAGAGATCGAGGTTTTCAGGAATCGTTTTCTTGTTTTACCGGTTCTCCA
Organism: Methanoregula sp.; assembly: GCA_003157895.1. Classification (GTDB taxonomy): domain Archaea; phylum Halobacteriota; class Methanomicrobia; order Methanomicrobiales; family Methanospirillaceae; genus Methanoregula. The sequence continues at coordinate 3,939 of PMKW01000083.1, forward strand.
GGAATAGTAGTGGCTGGCGTAAGAGCTGGTGAATCCGGACGAATCTATTGCGGTACAGTTGATCTTTTCGCCCCAGTCATAGAACATTTTCGTGAGCCTGTTGAGTAACCGGCTTAACGTCGAGGATCGGATCCGCTGACAGAATTTATGGATTGTTGTGAAATGGGGAACCTCATCGAGATGGATCTTCTCACGAAGAGAGTCCATGATCTCTGTAAGTTCTACCGTGTCCCGGTAATCTTCAGACAAGTACTCTTTCAGGAGTAGAAGAATGAGTAACTGATGCTGGGTATAGGTTTTTCGTGAAAACCTGAATGAGAATAAGGGAATCCGGGAATCTCGGATCAATCCGGAGGATAATTCAACAAACCTGATATACCGGTTTGTCGACACTATTTTGCCTCCTTTACCGTTAGTAGCATAACAGTGTAAGGAGGCACTGTACCTTAGATCTTTTGGTCACTGTTTTCCTTCGGAGAGGGTAGGATTTCTACAGAGCCAGAAAAAGAAAGAAAAAGTTACTCCGCCTTTGCAATCCCGATGGTCATCGCCACGCCCTCGACGTCCCACTCCTTGACGGAAGTGAACCGCGAAGGGTCAGGGGATGACCCATCCTTGGAGAACCCGAACGACTTCGCCCGGACCTCCTCACCGATCATGGCGATCGTTGCATTGTCCATGATCAGAGCCAGCACCCGCTTGTCGCTGACCGATACTTCGACATTGATATTGTCCTCGACCGCAAGATCGAGCTGCTTCCGCATATCCTGGATCCGCCGGATCAC
>PMKW01000052.1 GCA_003157895.1 Methanoregula sp.
AGAGATCGACCCCGGTAAACTCACTACTTGTTGGCAGGGCCATCGTAAATCCCGGGGTAATGTCATACTCAACGCTCGTGTTTGCCGGTACGGTAAGGTCGAGGATGTGCCCCCCGGTCTTCCGGTCATCGCTGATGAAGTGGAGATGGTACCCCGCGACGTTGAGCCCTTTGAAAAAGACAGGTGTGTAAAATCCGACTACCGTGCCGGTGGTGTCAGAGTAGGTATAGACCGACTGATTCGTTGACGCCTCGGCAAGTGTGGGATAGGGCTTGTGCTGCGCCGGTATCGCCCGGACTTTCATGGAGGGGAATGTCCCGTGAATCCGAACCGCGTAGATCATGTTGCCGGTAGGGAGCTTATCGGCCATTGCTGAAGAGAAGACAGACAGGTTCATCGGCCTGTCTGTAGTAACCGCCAGGTCGCGATCGAAGTAGGTCACGGTAGCAAATGGCGTGGTCAGGCTATCGGCGGCCTTGTATATATGCCCATCTGCCTTTGCCTGATAGACAACACCATCCAGCACGATCATCTCACCGTCGAGGGCATNNTGGTCAGAGTCATGTATTTTTGCAAAACCGGTATATACCGCTGCGCCGGCAAAGACGAGAACGATCGCAAGCCCGATACCGAGAAAAAATTTCGTTTCCATAAAAATAAAAATTATTTCTTCCCCGTCACCTTGATGACATGGTAACCGAACTGGGTCTTGACCGGGCCGACAACCTTGCCGGCATCTGCGGCAAATGCTGCCTGCTCGAATTCGGGGGCCATTACCCCCTTACCGAACCACCCGAGATCGCCGCCATTCTTGCGCGACGGGCAGGAGGAGAATCTCTTTGCGACGGCGGTAAAGTCCTCGCCGTCCGTGATGCGCTTGAGAATGCGGTTTGCTTCGTCTTCAGTCTTCACAAGGATATGGGATGCGCGAACCTGTGTAACCATGCAGTATTGGTGCATTGTCGCGGGAGATAAAAGTTAGGAACCGGCCCGCTAAAATTCCCCGTCCTGCTCGAAGCTCCGTCCGTACCGGATCGCGAGTTCCGCTTTGTATAATTCGCGGCCCAGATACCCTGCATGGTCGAGAAGGGATACCTCTCCCTGTGAGACGAGGGTGAAGAGAACGTCCTGCCAGTGGATGCCTTTGACAGCTTTGCCGTGAATGACGGCAACAATTTGATCTCCTTCAATCCCGATCCGGAAGTTGCCTTTGGGATCACAGGTGATCTCTCCAGGCATGGAACGGGCCGGTTGTGCCGTATCATATTCGAGCGGGGGTTCCCGCCGGCGCCGTTTCTCTTTGAGTACAAGGAGATCAATTCCGAGATCCTTGGGGTAGGGACGGTCCTTGGCAAGTACCATCATCTCCGTTGCCCGCCGCATTTCGCTGATGGAGCCCTGTGTTTTATCGGAATGCTCGCTTGTGAAGATGACCGATGCACCAATCTCAGCAGCAAGAGCGGCAAGAAGTGCGTTCATGCCGATAGAATCTGCGTCGAGAAGCTCCACAACATTCCCCGCGCCAAAAAAGATCGGGCAGCTGAATTTTTTAAACCTGCCAAGTGAGCGGATGAACCCGGAACCTGCCGGCTGGAGGAGCGGGTCTGCAATAATACACCGGATACCGGCTTTTTTTGCCAGAGCGATATTTTTCGTTAAGGTGCTGTTCCCCGGTACTACAACAGCAGCCACCCCCGCTTCCGCCACCTCTTTTCCAACTTCCGGAATATTTGTTTCCTGCAGGCTGAGTACGATATCGGCGCGGCCGAGTGCAGCCCGGATCAGGGATGGATCCTGCGTATCAACGGCAAGCGGAGCATCGATATCCGATAGAAGGGAAAAAACACGGGTCACATCATCCGGTTTTGCATCGAACCCGAAACCGAGATCAATGATATCGGCACCGGATGCAAGGAATTTCTCCACAACGCGCCGGATATCCCCACACCGGTGTGCGTCCATGATCTCTGCCAGCACCTTGATCCGTGAACCATCCCCGATTTTTAACCCGCGGATAAGAAAATCAGGGATTGCATTCCGTTCCAGTTCTCCAATCATGCTCAGGGCGGTTTCTGCCCTTCTGGCAGCAAGGAAATCGTCCGCAGGGATCGTGCGAGAAAAAGTCTCAGTACCAAGCAACGGCAGGACCAGCATAAGGTCTGCCGCGTGGCGGGGCCCACGGTAAACGGGAACGCCGGTCTCGCGCTCAACTTGTTCAAACGATGCTGTGCACATCCCGGAGATAATAACGCAGTCATACATCTTTCCTTTCAGAAGCAGGCGGAGTGCATGAGGAGTAAGAAACGAGGCAATTTGACCGGTCACTACGACATCGGCATCATATCCCGCTGCAGCGCGTCTCACCATCGATTCGGTTGCGGCTCCGGTGGGAAGGAGAATGCGCATAAGTTCCCTTATTACCAGAGAGATAAAAACACTATGATCAGATGCTGACCTGCGATTTGCATGTGCATACAAATTTTTCAAAAGACGGCGAAAGCAGTGTCGAAGAGATCCTGAAACGGGCGGAGGAGGTGGGGCTGGACGCGATTGCCATCACCGATCACGACACGGTTGACGGCGCAAAGAGAGCGCTCGTATGTAAGACACCAGTCCTTGTAATACCGGGCATTGAGGTCTCCACCAAACAGGGGCATCTTCTCGTACTGGGAGTCACTGAAGTGATCCCATCAGGGCTTGATGTTATTGTGACCATCGAGATTGCACGGAGGATGGGAGCGCTTGCAATCCTCCCCCATCCCTATCATGTCTGGCGCCACGGGGTTGCCCGCCGGAAGAAAGCCGGGATGGATATCGTGGACGCGGTAGAGGTCTTTAACAGCCGGTATATCGTGGGGTCGGCCAATACGAAGGCAGCACGTATTGCAAAACGGCTCGGCAAACCTTGTGTCGGCGGAAGCGATGCCCATAATGCACGTTTTGTCGGGTTCGGAAGGACATTTGTAGACGCAGAAAAAAATGTTCCCGCAATCCTTGATGCAATCCGTACCGGAAAAGTTTCCTGCGGTGGAAAAAAGACGCCGCTGCGCACCTACACCCGCCAGTCGATCAACAACACATGGAAGAAAATAAAAAGGATCACACGGCACGTCCAGCTCCGGTGAGACTGGCCTTTCGGGTATCATATCTGGGAAGCCGGTTTTTCGGTTCGCAGATGCAGGGGTCCGGCCGCACCGTGGAAGGCGAGTTCATTGCGGCCTGCCAGCGGCTGAGTCTGTTCGAAGACTGGCGGCAGGCTGGTTTTGTGTCGGCAGGCAGAACGGACCGGGGCGTCCATGCACGAGGGCAGGTCATCGCATTTACTACGGACGTACCTGACCGTGCGATCGGGACGATCAACCTCCAGCTTCCGCCAGACCTCTGGTGTTCTGCCTATGCGGAAGTGCCGGCAGTGTTCCACCCGCGGTATGACGCGAAGTCCCGGACGTACCGCTATTACTTTCCTGAAGTCCCCCCTTCTATGGAGGAGATGGAGAAGGCAGCCCGGCTCTTTCTGGGTATCCACGATTTCTCGAACTTTGCCCGGGTAAGAGATAAGAATCCCTTACGGAATATCCTCGCAATCCGTATCGCTGAAGAGGACGGGTTTGTATATCTCGAAGTGACCGCAGAGAGTTTCCTGTGGCACCAGGTACGGTGTATGGCGACTGCCCTTCTGCGCGTGGGAAATGGTGACAGAGAAGAGGAATGTATTCTGCAGTATTTTGAAGGAGAAATTGACAAACCCTTACCTCCGGCCCCTGCTGAGGGACTGGTACTCTGGGAGACGGACTGCAATTTGAGCTGGTCACCGCTCCCCCAAGGGGGACGCAGCAGCAGCTTCATAGACCACCTCTCCCGGCATCATGCCCTCATGGAAAAAGTCTGCCGGCTCCTGGAACATCCGTGAGGTTCGATATCATCCTTTTCATCCCTTTTCAGTCAATCGACCGGGCACAACCGCTTGCAACCGCCGCGGCACTCACCGCCCGGGAAACTGCTTTGACAACGTCCCGGTCAAGGACCGGTGGGAGGATCCGGTTCTTCTGCGGGTGGGCGACATAATCGGCAAGGGCGTGGGCTGCAGCGACTTTCATCTCATCCGAGATGCGGGTAGCATGCACATCGAGAGCTCCCCGGAAGATGCCCGGGAAGGCGAGCGCGTAATTGATCTGGTTGGGATACTCGCCCCGGCTTGTCCCGACAATAGCTGCACCGGCCATATAGGCATCGTGGGGCAGGATCTCCGGTACCGGGTTCGCCAGCGCGAATATGATCGGGTCCGTGTTCATGGACCGGACCATCGCCTGAGTGATGATTGCCGGGACTGATACACCGATGCAGACATCGGCCCCTTTCATTGCATCTTCGAGTGTTCCCATCCTCCCCTTGCGGTTGGTCTCGTCTGCGATGATGAACTTGTACTTGTTGGTGTACAGTCCTTCACGGTGGCGGAGGATAATCCCTTTCGAGTCGCAGACAATGATGTCGTTTACGCTGCTGCAAAGGTCAGGATTATAGCCTATGCAGCAGAGCATCCGGGTGATGGCATATCCCGCAGCCCCTGCCCCGCTCACTACGATATTTAAGTCTTCGAACCGTTTGCCAGTTACCCGGCAGGCATTGATCAGGGCGGCGAGCACCACGACAGCAGTCCCGTGCTGGTCGTCATGCATCACCGGGATACCGATCCCCTGTAATGCCTCCTCGAGCTCGAAACATTTGGGAGCTGCAATGTCCTCAAGCGCGATCCCGCCAAAGACCGGCGCGATGTTTTTCACTTCATCAACAAATTCCGTGTGATAATTCTCAAAACAGATGGGAAATGCGTCGATGTCCGCGAGTTTCTTGAAGAGGAGAGCTTTTCCCTCCATAACGGGAATTGCCGCATATCCCCCGACGTTCCCGAGTGAGAGCACCCGCGAGCCATCCGTGATAATGGCGATAGTATTGGCCTTGAGCGTGTACTTGTAGGCGAGATTCTTGTCTCTGGCGATTTCCTTACAGACCGCAGCAACACCCGGGGTGTATGCAAGTGAGAGATCATGGCGGTTCGTCAGGGGGACCTTGGAATAGACCTCAAGCTTTCCTTGATACTTTTCGTGGAGTTCGACGGATTCCGTGAAGATATCCTTCTTTTTCCCGCTCATGGCACTCACGCAGGTAAATAATTCAATGAATGCGATAGCAGTACATCAATGTTGTTGTAAAAAGGGGTTAACTAAAAGGTTATTTCGATCCATGCTGCGATCTCGTCCCTGACCTTCCGGTACCCGTCAAGGACTTCTTTTTCCGTGCCCGGTGTCAGGTGGGGGTCAGCAAACCCTTTATGGATTGTCTTTTTTGCGCCGGCAACGATCGGACAGACTGCATGCGCATTGTCGCACAGGGTTATGGCAAGATTAAAAGTTGCCCCTTCAAATTCTGCGAGGGTTTTTGAACGGTGGTGCGAGATATCGATCCCGATCTCCTGCATAACGGCGATGGCCCGGGTGCTCACCTTCGACTGCCTGGTTCCGGCACTGAACACTTCATACCGTTCGCCATATTTTGCCCGGAGTAATCCCTCAGCCATCTGGGAGCGGGCAGCGTTTGCCGTGCAGATGAAGAGTATCCTCTTTTTTTCCATTACTTCCCCTCGCAGCAGGAGGACTTCTCCTCCTTTACCCCACAGCAGGAACCATCGTCCCCGCCACAGCTGCATTCCGTATCCATATCCCTACCCCTCAGGGCAGCAGCGATCATCGCCGAAGCGCAGCCCACACCGCTCTGTACTTCGATTGCCTGGACCGGACAGTTGAGGGCGCAGGCCCCGCACTCCATGCAGGAGGCCGGTTGTATAAGCTCGACATGATCCTTTCCCTCGGCAAACACTGCATGCGGGCAGACCTGGGTGCAGCGTTTGCAGTTGATACACCGATCAGGAGAATAGTGCAGGCTGGTTTCAGTATAGCTGTCGAACATTAGGTTACCCCGACAAGCCGGCCAATCCCGAGTGCAACAATGAGGATAACTCCGGCACCGGCAAGGAGTGCCATGACCGGTACGTACCGGAAGATCTCCGTTTTCACTCCTTTCCTCGATGTAAAGGTCGTGCAGCCGGTAAAGTTCAGGGCAAAGTACGCGATCACTGCGGGCATGATGAGAAGTGCAGCTGCCGCTCCCGCCGCATCTGCCCAGCCTGGCAGGGTGGGATTTGTGCCAAAAGACAGCGCAAAGGGGATGGCGATAATGAGTCCCAGTATCAGCCCTTTGGTGGAGAAGTCGTGCGTCGGGATATACGGGAGCAGTGCCGGGAAAAGAACCGTTCCGGCAAGTACCGCGGATACCGCTGCAAGTGCAGCAACGGGGCCGGCAAGGAACCAAAGGAGCGCTGCAACGATGAATGTCGGCAGGGCTGTATGGACAAATTCCACAGGGGTCAGGACCAGCCGTTCTCTCAGAGGGAATTCCACCCGCCGCATTGCCGGTGTTGCTTTATGCGTCTTGAGGAATTCCGGCAGGTCTTTAGCCCGGACCGGGCCGTACTCGACAAGGAATTTCGACCTCCGCATAACCTCCGGCCATGAGATACCCGGAGCCCCCAGCTGTGGTACAATGATCTTCCGGTGACTGACAATTTCGGAAAGACCGGAACATCCGATCCTCCGTACCAGTTCTTCCGTCCCGAATGTCCCTTTTCCGGCAGCACACCAGACATTGATCCCCTTGGAGTCCAGCACGAGGATCCAGGCATCGATACCGGCGAGGGCTGACCGCAGGGCATCGAAACTGAGCGTATAATTTGCAGAGGCAAAGACCGGGGAGTCCGGATTTGGGTTCCCGAGACGGTAGAGGCCAGGCACTACCCGGTGGCTCTCCCGTTTCCAGCCCCAGCGGGCAAGGAAGTGATCGAGCCGGTTGGTGAATGTGATAGTACTGTATGTCGTACGGATCTCTGATACCGGTGGATTATCTGTCAGACAGCTGCACGATTGTGACTGTGAATCCGGAGTACACGAGCAGGATGATCCGGCAGTATCTTTTTCATCCCTATCTACAAACCTCATTTTTTCTCTGGTTCCTGCATCAGCGGCCCGAGAACCTCTTTTACCATTCCGCTCAGGTTCTCGGCTTTCATCAGCGCAAGACAGCAGATCCTGCCATCTTTCTCCCAGCTGATCAGGGCAAGTTTATCCCCAGTTTTAATGCCGGCTTTCTCGCGGACATCCTTAGGGAGCACCATCTGTCCCCGCTCATCCACTGACAGGACCGCCTCGACCCGGCACCCGGATTCCGGAGTGCACCCGCACGTTTCGCCGGGCGAACCGTACCCGGCGCTGTAATCTTTTCTAGTCATATCTGTTCCGGATTACTGTTGGGATTCTCAACATTTATACTTTTCAGAATAATCAGAAAATTCTTATTTTTACTTTTAAAGACGCCAAATCTGTTTGGACCGTCCGATATCTGTTTGCTGGGTGAAGTAGCGCAATCCCTTTTTTCCTCACCGCACAATATTCTCAAAGGCAATGGCAGTGTTTGAATGTGAGCAGTGTGGGAAATGCTGCGTGAGCCTTGGTCCCCTTATCACAATCGAGCGCCAGCTCAATGACCGTGATTATTACTGTCGCTGTAAAATCGACAATGCGATCTTTCCTGTCCATGTGGATCCGGCATATCGCGAAGAGATTGCCGATGAATTTGCTGCGGCAGGTCTGGACCGGAACAGCATGGATAAAAAGCCCTGTACATTCCAACGGAAAAACCCGGATGACGATGGGACTACCTGCGCGATTTATACAAGCCGGCCTGCGGTCTGCCGGGATTTCCGCTGCTACCGTATGCTCATCCGCAACAAAGAAGGGGCGATTTTGGGGAGGGTAATCGGGAAAAATACCATCCGCACGGAAGATGCTGCTCTTAAAAAGCTCTGGGATGAGCAGGCAGCGGCAATCCCGTACGGGAATCCCGCAGTATGGATAAAAAACGTGGCCGGGATCCTTGCAGAACATGGTTTTTGCGCAGATCCTGTTGAATAAAAATCAGAGGGCTTTTTTCATCTGTTCAACGTAGGCTTTCAGGTTCCCTATCATATTATCCGGGTTGCCCAGGTCTTTCTCAATAATATCGACAATCGCGCTGCCGACAATGACCCCGTCAGCACCTGCGCCAGCACAGACCTTTGCATGGTCAGGTGTTGATATGCCAAACCCGAGAGCGAGCGGGATCGCGGTGTGTTTCCTTACCCGCTGCAGGAGATTGATTGCACCGGATGAAACAGTATCCCGCACACCGGTGACCCCGAGGACTGCAACAAGATAGAGATACCCGTGTGCACGGGCGGCGATCTTTTTAATCCGCTCATTGGATGTGGTCTGGGTGATGAGGAAGATCAGATCAATCCCGTACCTGAGAGAAGTTTCATATACGTCATCGGACTCCTCAAAGGGCATGTCCGCGATAAGGATGCCATCCACCCCCGCTTCGCAAGCCTCTTGGTAGAACCGGTCAATTCCCCGGTGGTAGACCATGTTGTAATAGGTGAGAAACACGATAGGGACATTGGTTTTTTTCCGTAGTTGGCGGACGATCTCAAAGACGGTGTCCACTGTGGTACCGGCAGCGAGCGACCGCTCGTCGGCATTCTGGATGGTAGGGCCATCAGATACCGGATCTGAGAACGGTACACCGAGTTCGAGAATATCCGTTCCCCCTTCGACGAGTGCCATGGCTGCCCGCATGCAGGTATCCTTATCCGGGTCCCCTGCTACCGTAAAGCCGATGAACGCCGGTTTTTTCCGCCTGGCAAATACCCCCTCAATCCTTCCCATTATGCCCCCCCTGTATCGCTGCCACTTCAGCAACATCCTTGTCGCCTCTCCCGGAGAGGTTGATAACGACAATATCATCCCGGTCGAACCGATCCGCGTTCTTCATGACCCATGCTACGGCGTGGGCAGACTCAAGCGCAGGGATAATTCCCTCTTTTCGGGAAAGGAACCTGAAAGCATCAAGAACATCCGGGTCATCTACTGCCGTATAAGTGACTCTCCCGCTGTCCTTGAGCATCGCATGCTCGGGGCCTACTCCCGGGTAATCGAGGCCTGCGGAGATGCTGTGAGTCGGGATCACCTGCCCGTCAGCATCCTGAAGGAGGTAGGAGAGCGTACCATGCAGCACGCCCGCTTCCCCGATGCAGAGCGTTGCCGAGTGTTTGCCGGTCTCAATCCCCTCGCCCCCGGCCTCGACGCCAATCAATTCCACGTCGTCTTTTACGAATGGATAGAAGATCCCCATGGCATTCGATCCTCCGCCAACACAGGCAACGATCGTATTTGGCAGCCGCCCCTCCTTTTTCATCATCTGCCGGCGGGTTTCTTTCCCTATCACAGACTGGAAGTCCCGGACCATCTGGGGGTATGGGTGCGGACCGACAACGGAACCAATCAGGTAATAGGTTTCACGCACATTCGCCACCCAGTCGCGAAGCGCTTCGTTGATGGCGTCCTTGAGCGTCCGGGTCCCTGAAGTGACCGGGATCACCTTTGCGCCCATCAGTTCCATCCGGAAGACATTGAGCGCCTGTCGCTTTGTATCGACCTCGCCCATATACACTTCGACCGGCATCCCGAGTGCTGCTCCGACAATAGCAGTGGCGACCCCGTGCTGCCCGGCCCCGGTCTCGGCAATGAGGCGCTTCTTTCCCATGCGTTTTGCCAGCAGCGCCTGCCCGAGCGTGTTGTTAAGCTTGTGGGATCCTCCGTGGACAAGATCTTCCCGCTTCAGGTAGATCCTGCACCCAAGTTCCTGCGAAGCATTCGGGCAGAACGTAAGCGGTGTTTCGCGGCCGGCATATTCCGATTGTAGTGAAGCAAGATCGCGGATAAATGCCGGATCCCCGCTGACCGCTTCATATGCAGTCTCCAGTTCGATGAGTGCGCTCATGAGCGTCTCTGACACATACTGCCCGCCGTATTTCCCGTATCTTCCTTTTTTCTTCATGTTACGCACTCCAGCATGCGGTGATGAACGCCCTCACTTTTTCAGGGTCTTTGATCCCGGGTGACACTTCGACTCCGGTTGCCACATCCACTGCGTAGGGCCGGACCCTGCGGATAGCATCCCCGACATTCTCCGGGGTAAGTCCACCGGCAAGAATGACCGGAAGCTGTGAGCGCTTCACGGTATCACGGGCATACGCTGGATCAAAATCCCGGCCTTTCCCGTGGCTGTCATCGACAATAACGGCATCGCAGTCTTTCGGCAGCGGATCCCCCCGGCCGATAACGCGAATGATCCGGACGCCCGGATCTTTGTCAAACCTGAACGGGTGGGAGATCTGGATGGCATCAGGACGCAATGCAATCATCTGCATGAGATCGTCTTCCGATTTTGTATGCGACACGGCAACTGTTGCGGTAAACGGGCCGACAGCATCAAAGATCTCGCGCGCCCTCTCCTCTCCAACAACCCGCCGTGAGACACCGCCGGAGAAGACTACGACACCAATAGCATCCGCACCCTCCCGTTCGGCAAAACAGGCATCCTCCGGTCGGGTAATCCCGCAGATCTTTACGCGCATACGAACTCCTCCAGTTTTTTCCTTGGGTTATTATGGGACATGATGGACGAACCTATCAGGAATGCATTACAGTATTGTTTCATCTCCCGGATATCATCAGCGGATTGCACCCCGCTCTCCGAAACGATCAACCTTCCATCACCGCGAATATATTCTGATATAATCCGCGTTGTTGAGCGGTCGATACTGAGTGTCAAAAGATTGCGGTTATTGATGCCAATAAGGGTTGTCTTCGTGGCGAGTACCTCTTCTGCTTCATCAGCGGTATGGACTTCCACGAGCGGTTCGAGACCATATTCAACAGCATGGTCAACGAAGTCCGGTAATTTTTTTTTTAGCACTGCAGCTATCAGGAGGACAGCGTCTGCCCCCAGTGCCCGGGATTCGGCGATCTGGCGCTCATCAATGATGAAATCCTTCCGGAGCACCGGCAGACATACTGCCGTCTTCACGCGCCCGATATCCTGCACAGTCCCCCCGAAGAAATAGGGTTCGGTGAGGACAGAGAGGGCGGTACACCCTCCCTGCTCTAGGACTCCGGCCATCATTGCCATATCCACATTTCGGCGGATGACCCCGCGGCTCGGTGAAGAGCATTTGATCTCTGCAATGATCGCATTTGTCCCGTTCCGGTTTCGGATCGCCTCTGCAAGACTCACCTGGTCCCGTCGGAAGGCTTCAGGAAATGATGTGGGTAACTGTGCCACCCGTTTTTCCGTTCGTTTAAGGATCTCGTCTCGGATCATGCTACACCCCGTGTTGCTTCGATAAGGGCATCAAGCCGCGCACCGGCATTCCCGGAATCGATGGAATATGCTGCGCGCCCGATCCCCTCATGTAGATCCCGTGCCTGCCCTCCGGTATAGATTGCTGCCCCTGCATTGAGGAGGACGATGTCCCGGCCCGCCCCCCGCTCACCGGCAAGGATCTCACGGATGATACGGGCATTTTTCTGCGGGTCCCCGCCACGGAGGTCAGACAGACTGGCAGGTGCAATCCCGAATGAGCCCGGGTTCAGGGTGTACGAATTAATAGTACCTTTGTCCAGTTCGCAGACGCAGGTATCCCCCGTTGTGGTGATCTCATCAAGACCATTCCCATGGACAACCATGGCGCGTGGGAGCCCAAGGATCCTGAGAACTTCGGCCATCGGTCGGATCATGTCAGGATGATAGACGCCGAGGATCTGGGCCCGCGCCCCGGCGGGATTTGCGAGCGGACCGAGAATATTGAAGACTGTCCGGCATCCAAGTTCCTGCCGTACCGGCATGACATGCCGCATGGCGGGGTGATGGTTTGGTGCAAAGAGAAACGCGATACCGACCTTTTCAACAATCTTTGCCTGGCGCGTTGGATCAACTGCGAGGTTCACACCAAGTGCAGACAACACATCTGCGGATCCGCAGGTACTGCTGACGCTCCGGTTCCCATGCTTGACAACCGGGATACCTGCACCGGCCGCCACCAGTGCTGCTGCGGTGCTGATATTGAATGTGTGTGTCCCGTCACCGCCGGTACCACAGGTGTCGACCAGTGTTTTTTGGGTAACTGGTGCTATCGTTACCGCATGACGGCGCATTGTCCGGGCAAACGCGGCGATCTCCTCCGGTGTTTCTCCCTTCATGCGGAGTGCGGCCAGGAATGCGCCGATCTGGGACTGCGTTGTGCTGCCCCCCATGATGGCACCCATGACCTGCTCCGCTTCTTCCGGAGCAAGGTCATGCCGTTCGATAAGCCGGGAAATGGTCCCTTTGATGTTCATGAAAGCACCCCCTGCGGATACAGGAAATTCCTGATGATCTGGTCCCCCTCTGGGGAGAGAACACTCTCGGGATGGAACTGGACGCCATCGATGGGATACCGGGTATGCCGGACGCCCATTACGTACCCGTCATCCATGCTGGACGCGGTTACTTTCAGCTCATCCGGCAGGGATTCCCGTTGTGCGACCAGCGAGTGGTACCGGGTGGCGATGAAGGGTGTCGGGACCCCGGTAAAGATCCCTGTCCCTTCGTGAAGGATGGGGGATGTCTTTCCATGCATCAGGTGTGGTGCCCGGATTACCTTCCCGCCAAACACAGTACATATGGTCTGGTGCCCGAGACAGATGCCGAGCGTTGGTATGGTTCTGCTCATCGTCTCCAGCACCTTGCGGCAGACACCGGAATCCTCTGGCGTGCCTGGCCCCGGGGAGAGGATGATCCGGTCACACCCGCTCATTTTCAGCATTTCCAGTGGCGTATCGCAGGGAAATACCACCGGGGAACCTCCCAGTCTTCCCACCTGCTGGTAGAGGTTGAAGGTGAAACTGTCGTAACAGTCCACGATCAGGACGTTCATGAACATCCCCCCGACCGCTCGATCGCCCGTACCAGTGCCGCAGCCTTGTTCTCGGTCTCGGTCCACTCGTTTGCCGGTTCAGAATCGGCGACGATCCCGGCACCGATCTGTACATATGCAGTCCCGTCCCGAACGATCACCGTGCGGATGGCGATGGCAAAATCGAGGGTCCGGTCAAATCCGATATACCCCACCGCACCCGCATAAATGCCGCGGGGTAAAGACTCCTGCTCATCGATGATCTGCATCGCCCGGATCTTCGGCGCCCCGGAGACCGTACCTGCAGGGAAACATGACCTGAATGCATCATAGCAGTCAAGGTTATCCCTCAGCATCCCATTCACGGTCGAAACGATATGCTGGACATGGGAGAATTTTTCGATTGTCATGAAATCGCTGACTTCTACAGAGCCGAACCGGCAGACTCTTCCTAGGTCGTTCCTTGCGAGATCGACGAGCATGGTATGCTCGGCACGCTCTTTTGCATCACCCAGGAGATCCCGCGAGAACTGCTCATCCTCTGCCGGGTTTTTACCCCGGGGGCGGGTCCCTGCAATCGGAACGGTGGTTACCCGCCTCTTCTCCACCCGTACCAGCATTTCAGGACTTGCTCCGATGACCTTCTCATCGCCGAAATCAAGGTAATACATATATGGGCTCGGGTTGATCTCGCGGAGTGCGGCATATACTGCAAAGGGATCCTCTGCGATCCGGCACTCGATCCGACGTGAGAGGACAGCCTGGAAGATATCACCTGCGGCTATGTGCTCCTTGACCCGGTTGACGGAGCGTTCAAATGCATCCTGTGATACTTGTGATGTGAATTGTGCAGACATGGCCGGGCCTGAAGGTCTCGCGTAATCCGGCTTTTTTCCGAAGGCGAGTGCACTGGCATGATCAGCGAGAACACGGATCCTCTCTCTGCATTTTTTATATTCATTCTCAATATCCGTATCATAGGTCAGAAATGCGCTTGAGAAGATGTACATCTTCTCATCGCGGTGATCGATGACGATACAGTCTTTGGCGAACATGAAACTGGCATCGGGCATATCGTGGTCGCTCTTGGATGATTCCGGTTTTCCCACTCTCACTTTCTCAAACAGGGAGTAGATGCAGTCATAGGCGAAGTAGCCGACCATACCCCCGAAAAAGCGGGGTGCCTTCACGTTGATGTAATGAAATCTCGAGAGGATCGATTTGATCTTCTCAACGGGATCTTTTCCCTCCGGTTCCATGGCAATGGAGATGAAGGGTTCCCTGCCCTTCAGGTTCACGGTTTTCCCAAGAGAAATTACAAATTCCGGGTCAATACCGATGAACGAGTAGCGGGCGAGCTTCTCGCTGCCTTCCATGGATTCAAGCAGGAATCCGCACCCGGTCCGGGTGCTCGTATAAACCTCAAGGGGTGAGATTTCCCGGAGCGGTAGTTCTGCACAGAGCGGGATGACCAGCGGTTTGGGCTGGTTATTTACCGCTGTTACGAATTCCTGGAGCTGCAGGTTGAGTTGTATTCCGGTTGTCATAGACTGGGTACCTGTTGTCCGGTTCCCCCGCAGAGGAGGGCTCTCCGGTTATTCTGAACATGATTTTCGCAAAAGGTCCATTGTATTGTGTGAACCGGCACTCTGCGAACTGACTTTCATACAGGTCTACTTTGTACATATTTATACATTGTTGTAGTTATTTGCGTATTATTGCATTTTATACTGCATTAGTATATGGGTGGATAAAGTGTGGTATGCCGGGGTGCAATGAGAATCCGTGTTCCTTATATGAAAAGCTGATACTGCCGTTATGATGAAAAAAACGGCCTCCTAAAATCTGGAATCCAATAAAAAAATTATTTGGTTTTTACACCCGCTCCTTGAGCTTATCAGATTTTTCCGGAAGAAGCCGTCATATCGAAACTATGGTTCAGAGTCATGGGGCCAGTTATGGTTACCGGATTGTACCAAGAGGTACCTGCGTGCGATCTTCCCGCAATCAACACAAGTAATATTTTCTGGGTAATGTGCCAATTCAGCACCTATTTTTTCCAGGAATTATTCAAAAGATCTTGTCCTCCTAACAACAATCCTGGGGGCTTCGGCAATGCCTTCGTTTCCGCTGTTGTGGCGACCCTTACAATACGATAGAACGGAATTACCTTGTTAAGAACGATGAAATGTTTTAATAAAAAACAAGGCACTTTTTCTCTCTCCATTTTAGTTCATTTTTATATAATCATTTTCACGTAGTATTGCAAATTTTTTTGTTTTATAATCACTTTACCCAAAATAAATGTCGGAGTGATTACCGGGCAACCACCTGTTACTTTTTCATGAATCCGAGAACCCCTTTCTTCTGGGGGATCGCTTTCTTTTTTAAAGCTGCATCTGAAATGTCGGGTGCATACTGGCGGGATCCGGGTTCGTCTTTTTTCCTCATGTCATCGGCAACAAGAGGGAGGTGGGCATAGCGTTTCTGGGGAATAGCAACCTGCTGGTCATGGAATACGGGTTGTTTCGGAATGGCAGGCTCGGATCGGGAAACTCCGAGAGCGGGNNGGCCCGGCAGGTTTCCGCTGCGTGACAATAACCGGTGCCTGACCCGCCGGGTATACTGCCTGCATACCAAAACGGTTGAACGGTGCCCCGCAGCGGTTACAGTAGATCGACTGGCCCTGCGGGTCGGGAGCTCCGCATGATGGACAGGTTGTACTTATCTGGACCGGTTTTTGTTCGAACGTGGTGCCGCAACGGGTGCAGAAGCGCGACTGGTTGTCGATAGCCGGGCTGCCGCAGCTGCTGCATACAACCGGCACCGGTGGTATTTTCGCACCGCACCGGTTGCAGAACTGTGCCAGTTCGTCAGATACCACCGCGCCGCACCCGGGGCAGACCGGGAATGCGGGCTTTTTCTTTTCAGGTACGGCAGCACCGCACCGGTTACAGAACTGTGCCTGGTCATCGAGTGCTGCGTGGCCGCATTTACCACAGGTTTTTGTCATGTAATTCCCTTAGTGGATAAAACAGGCAGGAGTATAAACACTGTGATACTTTTTTTTTAAGTTCTCTATAAACCGGCACTGTTCCGGTACAGATCTTTTTTAGGGATTACTCCGCCAGAGATCCCGGCAGGCTCATCTCATCGGTGAGGGTTTCCAGAAATGCACAGATATAACGGTGCCGTTCTTCAGCAAGTTTTTTTGCAGTTTCTGTATACATCAGACCGTTGAGATTCAGCAGTTTATCGTGTATGTGTTCTATGCCGTCCCTGATTTCCCCGCCATGTTCTCCCGCACGGATAAATGTCCTCGCGATGCCAACGGCCCCCATTGCGTCCAGCTTGTCAGCATCCGAGAGGATCCGTGCTTCCAGTGTTTCCGGCTTTGCATTGGAGCGGTACCGGTGTGAACGTATCGCGTGAGTGATTTTTAAGATGCGTTCCTCATCATACCGAATCGAACGGAGGTAGCGCTCGGCTATTTGTGCACCTGCTTCTTCATGGGGTATGCCCTTTTCCCTCTCTTTTTGCCGTGCGATATCGTGGAAGAGGGCAGCAGGAAGCAATACCATCATGTCGGCATTCTCCTCCTTCCCGATATTCTCACAAAGGTAAATGACCCGCAGGACATGATCCAGCCCGTGTGAACCCGGCTGTAAAAGGACACTTTTTACGTATTGCCGTATCGCATCGATTTTTTCATCCATAATCCTTGGAGCTCGTAACTACCGGTAGAACCGGTTGGTATATAAACCGGGCCTTGTTTTGTTTTCAACGGTTTCCTGTTCAATCTGTCATACAGCAGTATCCAGGATAGCGATGGAATCCCACAAAAGG
Organism: Methanoregula sp.; assembly: GCA_003157895.1. Taxonomy (GTDB): domain Archaea; phylum Halobacteriota; class Methanomicrobia; order Methanomicrobiales; family Methanospirillaceae; genus Methanoregula. The sequence continues at coordinate 16,730 of PMKW01000052.1, forward strand.
GGGTTGTTTTTAACGGGTCTCTTGTCTGCCCGGATAGTACAGAATGGATGAGAGGAAAACGTCAGATGCGAAAACCCGGTTGTTTTTCCCGATATCCTCTTTTAAAATAAAATTTTCTGCAATCCTCTACGTCAATCAGGACTTGTTACTGGTTCGTTCCAGTGGAAGTATCAGGGTATAAAAATATTTTGAATTTGCCGGATTTTCAAAATACTGAATACCGGAGCATAAATCAGGAAACGCAGGCAGGATCCGCAGAGAAATTCCTGTCTGCAGCTGATTTTTCCTATCGGCACCAGCCGGCAGGCCGGCACCGGGGTAATCTGTATGAATTCCTTAGTTCAGGAGCCATATCATGGCATTCAGCAGGGATGCAAAGGTTACCCAGCAGATATAGGGGACGAGGAGGTATGCGGCATACGGGGAAATCCGCCGGAACAGGATTATTGCTGCCGCGATTAAAAAAAAGAGCAGGAGAATATCCAGAAGCCCAAGAAGAATCGAATGCATATTAAAAAATAAAAAAGACCATGCCAGATTGGCAAGGAGCTGTGCCGCGAATACACAAACCGCCTTTTGCACCGGTGCGGTATCAACACCGTTTTTCACCACAAGGAACAGTGCAATACCCATCAGGATATAGAGGAGGGTCCAGACCGGCCCGAACAGCCAGCCCGGAGGATTAAAAGCTGGTTTGTCAAGACCGGCATACCAGCCGGTGATCTCAGGAAGCGTTGCGGTGGAACCAATAAATCCGATGACAAGGGGAATTGCAATGCAGAGGATCAATAAACCGGCTGAACGGGCAGTAGGCAATTGCATGGGTACTCAAAAGAAAAAACAGGCTGAATACATTTGAATCTTTGGATGCGAACAGTGATTATGAAGTCCATTGAAAAAAACATCCGGCAGTATTCATCAATTCCTCCGCATTCCTGTCAACCCTTTGCCGCAACCCACTTATACGATCAGTAATCATCATGCATTGTATGAAGGTTCTCATCATTATTGCTCCGGAAAAATTCCGCGACGAGGAGTTTACCGCGCCGGCAGCCGCATTGCAGGAGGCTGGCATCGGATATGATGTCGCCTCGACACGCAGAGGAACCTGCCGGGGGATGCTTGGTGCAACGGTTAATGCCACACTGTCCTTAAAAGAGGTGGATCCCAAAACCTATGACGGGATCCTTATTGTCGGCGGTGGCGGTGCCCAGTCGTACCTCTGGGACGATGATATCTTATGCAGGATGGTGAAAAACTTCCATCAGTCTGCCAGGGTGGTTGCTGCGATATGTCTCGCGCCTGTCGTCCTCGCCCGTGCCGGGATCCTCAAAGGGAAAAAAGCAACCTTTTTCAACAGTCCGATCTCGCTTGGTGAGATGAAAGCAGGTGGTGCTATGCTTGTTGACAAGGCGGTTGTGAACGACAGCCGGATCGTAACAGCGAACGGTCCTGCAGCAGCGGCAGAGTTTGCCGGGATATTCATTCGCACCCTTACAGCAGCAGAACAGTAATGAGTGGTCCCGAAAACCGCGGGAGGATCCCCCCGTTTTTATCGCGGATTATTGGAAAAACGAAAGAGAACCTTATAATTTATCGTACCATATCACCGGCTTACTTCCCGCGTGACCAACAACGTGATACGTGGTGACCTGACAACGGTTTTTTAGTTTTCCCGGTCCTGAATACATTGTTCATTAACCCGTATGACGCATTCCCGGAGAGAAGTGAACCCGGTATCTCCTGGATTCCGAAACCGTTTGGTGATATGGCAGGACAGTCCCGTTATTTTTTCTGGCCGGGAAGGAAGTGGCTATTTTTTTTGTACCTGATGATGATATCGGGATTTTTTGCCGTGACAGGTACAGCATTCATCATCTCGTGGAGGTCGTGCTATATCAGCACGTTGAACATGCAGTCTGCAAATTCCCTTTTTGTCAGCATACCTTTAATGCCTGCAGTAATGTATCCGTTCTTTTCTCTTAAGTGAAAAAGGAATGAATTTTATAAAAAGAGCTGATATCTCCTGAAAATGAGGAGAATGACCCGGTATGAGCGCCCCTGCCAAGATGGTGGTGAGGGAAACCGTGCGGCCAATCCTCTGGTAAATCGCGCACATATCCCGTTATGAGGGCTATTCACGGTATACCCCTATCCGCTGTGCTATCATATACTGTGATCTTGCCGCAGCCAAAAGCCTAATCCCCTTTCCGAAGAAAAAGTTGTGTATGAGATATTCAGGGATTTCTCTCTTTCTGGTTATTATCGCGTGTATATTTATGGCTGGCTGTACCCAGTCCTCAGCAACCGGTTCTGTTACTCCGGCTGTCCCGCTCACTTCCCAGTCCCCTGCCNNGCCCCGGTGGCAGTTGAGACTGCCGTTCCCACTGTTGCAGCAACGGGTGCTCCACAGCAGGTTGTTACCATTATTCATCAGGTTTCCCAGGTCAAGGATGTAAAGGATTCAGAACTCCTGTTTTCATTGCAGGTCCCTGTGGAATGGAACGTTTCAACCTACCGTCTTGAAAATCCTGAAAACTTCGTGGGATTCATGTACCAGACGGATCTTGTCGGGAACAACAAGTTCTACATCCAAACGTATATCAATTACGAGGATCGCGACCAGAATTATCGCGATGACTGCCAGCGATGGTCTCCCGCACCGACGGTGACCAATGTAACGATCAATGGCATTATCTTCGACCGGTTCGAATCAACGGCGAACGGTACGACCAATGTCACCTATGTTGCACGGAAGACCAGTACGAACGAACGTGGGTACCTCAGCGTGCTTGCGTTCAGTGCCAATACCAGCAGCCGGTTTGAAAAAGAGGATTATGACAAGGTTGTATCCTCGTTCCGGTATTACCCAAAGGAGGATATCAGCACCATGCCGGGTGAAGAGATACCAAGGATTTCTCTCTATCAGCATGAAGAGGGGAATTCACATTCAGTAGTGGGGAGCAGCAGTTCGGGGTCCTCGGGCTCGAGTTCCTCAGGCTCAAGTTCCTCAGGTTCGCATCCCTCGGGACCAGGGGGTCACTGCCCCTTCTGAAGGACCTGGAGGGAATACAACTATTCATGAAATTCTTTTTTATCGCCTTCAAAAGANNGACGGGAACAAAAGACCTTTTTTAGCACCATTACTGCTTAGGAAACGGATTTGGATAATCCGATCCCCTAACGGCGGATCGGGTGAAACCGGATATCAATATTTCCTAAAAAACCCGGTTTTCCCTTTATCCGGCAGAAGTTTTTCGGACAGAAACCGGCGGAAAAAATATTTCCCTGACTGGATAAAAAATTCCCTCTATGAGATATTATCCAATCTTTCTTATGTTCTTCATAGTCATTGGTATTTTTTCAACCGGATGTATGCAATTGTCTAATACCGGCCCCGTAACTCCGGTTATTACGGCAACAATCGTTCCCATGGTAGGAGCAACGATTGCCCCTCAGCAGGTTGTTACCATTATTCATCAGGTTTCCCAGGTCAAGGATGTAAAGGATTCAGAACTCCTGTTTTCATTGCAGGTCCCTGTGGAATGGAACGTTTCAACCCACCGTCTTGAAAATCCTGAAAACTTCGTGGGATTCATGTACCAGACGGACCTTGTCGGGAACAACAAATTCTTCATCCAATCATATATCAACTACGAGGAGCGTGACCAGAATTATCGCGATGACTGCCGGAGATGGTCTCCCGCACCAATCGTGACCAATGTAACGATCAACGGCATCATCTTCGACCGGTTCGAATCAACAGCGAACGGCACGACCAATGTCACCTATGTTGCACGGAAGACCAGTACAAACGAACGCGGGTATCTCAGCGTGCTTGCGTTCAGTGCCAATACCAGCAGCCGGTTTGAAAAAGAGGATTATGACAAGGTTGTATCCTCGTTCCGGTATTACCCAAAGGAAGATATCAGCACCATGCCGGGTGAAGAGATACCAAGGATTTCTCTCTATGAACATGAAGGGGGTAATGCACATTCTGTAGTGGTGAGCAGCAGTTCGGGTTTCTCGGGCTCGCGTTCATCAGCAGGGAGTTCCTCGGGGAGGAGTTCCTCCGGTGGATGCGGGTGCGGCGGTTAACAACACGAACAGCTGATAGTTTTTGTTTGGCCAGATGTTTCAGGGATTAGCAGATAAGACCCGCTCTTTTTTTTATCCGTTACGTTCCGATGCCCGGTCAGGACTTTTGCGGGCATTCATCTGCGTTTTCTCCGAAGGATTCATTCAGGAGTGTCGCTTATTATCACGTACAACGGTGCAGCATGGCAGCCTCACTTGAAAAACTGGTAAATGAACTTAAAGTTCCACCCGGCCGGCAGATTGATCTTAAAGTAGACTTCGACCCCGGGTATACCGGCCACATAATCTCAAAGGAAGATGCACAGGAACAACTGGTGGCCGGCATACAGGAACTTGCGGAGGGGCAGGACAAACTCTATGCCCAGGACACCTACGCCCTTTTTATCAACCTTCAGGCAATGGACGCTGCAGGAAAAGACAGCACAATCAAGCACGTGATGTCGGGTGTCAACCCGCAGGGTGTACTGGTGAAAAGTTTTAAAGTCCCTTCTGAAGAAGAGCTCGACCACGACTATCTCTGGCGGAATTTTTTAGAACTTCCCGAGCGGGGGAACATCGGGATCTTCAACCGCTCGTATTACGAGGAAGTGCTGGTCGTCAGGGTACACCCTGATCTCCTCGAGCGCCAGAAGCTCCCGCCCAGACTGAAGGGCCATGACATCTGGGAACGGCGGTACGAGGAGATCAACAATTTCGAGAAGTACCTGACGGATAATGGTATCATCGTCCTGAAGTTTTTCCTGAACGTTTCAAAAGAAATCCAGAAGAAACGGTTCCTTGAACGGATCGATCAGCCTGATAAGAACTGGAAATTCTCGGCTGCGGATGTCCTTGAGCGGCGGCACTGGGATGCATATATGGATGCCTATAACGAGATGTTCAACCACACGAGTACATCCTGGGCACCCTGGTACATCATCCCGGCCGACCACAAATGGTTCACCCGGCTTGCTGTGGTCTCGGTCATCAACCACACGCTTGACGGTCTGAAACTGGCTTACCCGAAAGTCAGTCCGGAACAGAAAGCAGCGCTCAAAAAAGCAAAGGAAGAGATGGAACAGGAAGAGAGTGGCCCGGCGCAACCAGCCCGCATAAAAAAGAAAAGAAACCGCTGATGCACCTTTTAGTCCGCCCGTAGTGCCTCGATCGGATCGAGGTTTGCCGCCCGCCATGCCGGGTAGACGCCCGAGACGATACAGATGGCGATCCCGATTGCCATTGATACCGGGACATAAATCAGGCTCTGGTACGTGAAGAAATAATCTGTCGTGCCGACCATGGCAAGCACCACGAGCCAGCCTAATATGATGCTCATCACCGCCCCGATGCCGGCGCCGACAAGCCCGAGGATGATGGCTTCGTAGAGGAACATTCTCCGGACCTCACCCTTCTGTGTACCGATGCTACGCAGGATGCCGATCTCCCGGATCCGTTCGGTGACCGACATCATCATCACGTTGAAGATGCTGACGGCTGCGACAAGCAGCGAGATACCGCCGATTGCAAGGACGAATGTGGTCAGGGTTGACAGGGTCGATGAGATTGTATCGAGCTGGGAACTGGCGTCACTGATCCGGACCGCCGGGGTTTTTTCGTCGGTGTTGAGCTTGGCATCGATCGCATTTTCGATCGCCGTGATCTTATCGGTATCATCGACAATCACGTTGACCTGGGAGTAGTGGTCTTTTCCACCATACTGGGCGGTGTACCAATCCCTGGAAACGACGATCCCGTTGTCGGTACTCACGCTGTCCGCAACGGTACCCCGCGTATCAATGATCCCGACGATCTTGACCGTAGCGCGGGATGCCGATGAGGACTGGTTCGATGGCGGACCTTCTGAGGCTGAACTAATCTTGATCTTGTCACCGATAGTTACTCCGAGAGACTCCGCAAGAGTATACCCGACAAGCGCTTCGTTGATACTCGCGATGTTGGTCCCGTTCCCGACTTTCAGGAACTTAGTCACGTCATCCGGGTCCATCCCGTAGATCATGCCCCGCGCAGGGACATTCCCCGATGTAAACTGGGTACTGGTAGAGTAAAGCGGGATCACTGAACCGTTCAATCCCACTGCCGTTTTGATCTTGGTCAGCTGGGTCTTGGTGATACCCGATACCGATGAAGAGGTACTGGAAGATGTACCCATCCCCGGCGGACCCATCCTGATTACATCGGCAGTAATAATAATTGTATTCGCGCTCGATGAGAGCTGGTCCTTGACCTGAAGCTGCATGTTCGTCCCCAGCATTCCCATGGTGGAGATGGCCACGACACCGATCACAATACCTATCGATGCCAGGATCGAGCGCAGGAAGTTCAGCCTGACGCTCCTGACCGAGAGCTGGAAGAAGATATCGCCGATCATGATTCCACGATCCTTCCATCGTCAATGTGTATCGTACGTTTCGCATATTCCGCTATCTTCGGGTCATGGGTGACGAGGATAACGGTTTTTCCCTCTTTGTGAAGGCCGGTAAGGATGTCCATGATCTGGAAACCTGTTTTCCGGTCAAGGTTCCCGGTGGGTTCATCACAGAGGAGAATCTTCGGTTCATTGACCAGTGCCCGGGCAATTGCGACCCGCTGCTGCTGCCCG
>PMKW01000199.1:0-4172 GCA_003157895.1 Methanoregula sp.
TGCACCGGAACGGGTAATGGTTGGCCGGCTCCTGAGGAATATCCGGGAGCATGACCGCTGTGTGGGCGGTATTGATGAGGCCAGCACAAAGCGGGCAACCGAACTCTATACCCCGGTCCTGACCGTGGGGAAGGTGATCCCGATGACGGCAACTGCGGCGGAAGTGACCAAGACTGCGGAGAACACCTTCCGCGACCTCCAGATTGCGGCCATCAACGAGCTGGCGCTCTACTGTGAAGCAATGGGGATCAATATCTATGATGTCCGGAGCGGTATCGACAGCCTCAAGGGCGAAGGGATCACCCGCGCCCTGCTCTGGCCGGGTGCCGGGGTCGGCGGGCATTGCCTGACCAAGGACACTTATCACCTTGAACGCGGGGTGCAGGTACTGGGAAAGGGCAACCTTGATTACCCGGAGAACGAGCTGTCTCTCTACGTGCTTGCCCGAAGAATCAATGACTTCATGCCTGCCCACATGTTTCATCTCACCGTAGATGCACTGAAGAGGGCTGGCGTTCCTCTGAATGGAGCGAAGGTGACGGTGCTCGGCTGGGCCTTCCTCTCCAATGCGGACGATACGCGGAATACTCCCTCCGAACCGTTCCGGAATGCCTGTATCCGTGAGGGTGCACAGGTGACCGTGCATGACCCGTACGTTGCAGAATATCCCGGTGTACCGATCCTTTCATCCATCGGGGATGCCGTGAAGGGAGCGGATGCAATCGTGATCTTTGCCGGTCACCGTCAATATCGAGCGCTCGATCCGAAAGCACTGAAGCAGGTATCCGGAAAGAAACACCCGGTCATCATCGACGGGAGAAACTTAGTGGATCCGGATGCCTATATTCGTGAGGGTTTCATCTACAAGGGGATCGGGCGCGGGGATAAGAACGGGCATAAGATTGTTGGCTGACCGCTACCGTGCCCCAAATTTTTAACTAATCATGAGCTGGCAGATCGCGTCCGGTCCACCCGGCCACATCCTTTCCTGAGTAGGTTTACACTAGTTCCGGTACGCTCTCCGACCATGCCTCCACTCGTTTCCGTATGGCATCGTCCGTATAGGACGAGACGGTGATATGGTCCCGGGCGAAACTGAGGAAATAGAGTTCCCCGCCCCCGTCATGACATTTGAGTGTAACAGAGAAGAGATCGGCATCTTTGCAGTGTACGATCTTTCCCCGGTGGGAAGCGATGTTGGCCAGGTTCGAGATCATGGCCGCGACGCCGGTCTCGTATCCCTCGACTGAGTCGTACACTTCCGAGCTCGTGCCTACCTGTTTCCCGTCTTTGTCAAGATAGATGAATTTTGCCGTATACCGCTCGCGCACCGGCATGACGGCCGGGAAGGCTCTCCTCCGGGCATAGTACGAGGTGCACCCGAGCGGGTTTCGGAGCCGGAGCGCCAGGACGACCGCTGAGAATGTCCCGATGTCCGGGAACGGGTGTTTCAGCAGGTGCGTTGCACTCTTTGTTCCGGGTTTCTGGCGAAAATGGGTCATGATATCTCAATATCCCTGTTAATCCTGTTCCGGCCGTGGAAAATCCCCCCCAGCCATCAGGATGCCTGAGAAGGAGAATGAACGGGATCGATAAATCCTTGATAGTCGTGCGCAGGGAATAGATGGGGGGGTCGCATGAGTACAAAGTTCCAGAAGGGTTGGACCCCGGGAATCGGCTGGCTGTATCACCAGTGGCCGTTTTTACCATCGATATCCGGGTTCTCTTTTGGAGCAATATCGGGTCGCATGACTCTGGTGCTGATGCTCTGGAATTACTTTTGTACCCATGCGACCCCCTCCGCCCTTGTCCGAATTTTGTGAAAAAAACGGAAATTTCACTTCAGTGAATTATCTAAATATGAAGGAATGGTGGGTGGGGAGCCGCGTGGGTACAGCTTGATCGCTGAGGGGGTAGTGGGATCTTCCGACAGCTCAGGCTGGATATTTTTGGGAGGATTGCCGCCACCCCAGCGGGGCGCTCCCGCGGCGGCCTCAATGATGATTTAATATCGCAGGTGGGTAATGAGTAGCGCAAAACCCGACGAGGCGGTTTGCGCATAAGGCAACCGCATTTAATTTTAGTGACAAATTATTTTTCTACAGAATGCTACATGCAATGACCATAGGTATTTTTTGTCTGAAATAGAAGAAATGCCAATTGATGAAGTTGTGAGCCGTATTGTCAAAATCAATGATGGCTTAAGATATTTCTGGACAAATGCAGGTGGATGGGCACCAATAGAAGCTGCGCAATTATTGAGTAGATATCGTCTTGATTGGCAGGTCTCCCTTTCACGAAGTTTGAAAATCTGGTTAGCAGAATCTATCCCCGATGAAAAAAATGGTCGTTTGATTCTTGCATGGGCTAACTTGGGTAGTCTTGTGGAAGGAACTATGAAATTATTCCTATCTGTCCACTATCTCGATTACATGAATGATATTGAGGCTATCAAGGAAAAAAATGGCAATTTGATAGATCCTGATGTCTTATATCTCGAACGAATGCGTCATTTTTTTAAAAAGAGAATTTGGTCCGCTAGGGATTATGATTGGGATACATGGATACAGAAAATTCAACAACGACGTAATGCAATCCATGCCTACAAACACAAGGATATTGGTACGTTTGATGAATTCTTCATTGATGTAAGACAATACTTAATTTTTTTACGAGAGATAAATTCTGGACTTTCATATCCAGATAATGTTTATGGACCGATAGAAGAATGACCTCTCTTTACAATTAACAAAAGGATTCTGATAATATTAAGTTCGTATGCGGAAGCGAAACGTTTCAGGATTTCAAAATTTATATTCCCTCTATTTCCTTGCAATCGTTACATACCCCGAGTGGCTCACTGACGTTGAAGGCCGTGTCCCGCGTTTAGACCGGGTCATCTCCCGCTCGATAAGCTCGTGGGTATGTACCTCGCGGAACAGCGGGGTTGCTGCGTCCACTACGATTGCCATCTGCTCTAAAAAAGGGGTATAACACGCGAGATAGCCGCCGGACCTCAGGCGGGAAAACGCATGGGTCACGTGTTCGGGCTGGATCTGGAGGTCAAGGTGGACGACATCGAACAATCCCTCCGAATCGAGGAAATCCTTTGCAATGGCCTCGACATTGAGCAGTTTTGACTCCGTGATATTTTTCATGGCAAGTGCGGAGAATTCCGGGCGGATCTCGTATGTCTTCACCCTCCTTGCTACACCGCCAAAATAGATCGCTGCAATCCCGCTGCCGGTGCCGGCATCGAGCACGTCGTCGTTGTGATTCATGCCGGTATAGGCGATGACAAGGCCGATGTCCTTGGGGAGCATCGGCGCACCGGACCGCTTGCCGTACGTGAAAAAATCAGTAGGCCGGGGGATGCGGATCGTGAACTCCGATCCGTTATGGGTGGTGACCGCTTCCCCGCCGGATTTCCCGACAAGGGAGGCAAGGTCGATTTGGCCTTTGTCGGTGCCGAGGTTTCCCTGCCCTGCTTTGACGAAAAATTCCCTTCCTTCCCCAACGAGAAGGACCCGGTCGCCTGCCTCGATCATCACTGCGCCAGTTTCATGATCGCTTCGGCAATATCGCCCTTTGTCGCCACCAGCGCTTCGCGTGCCTTCTCTTCAGAAACGTTTGCCTGTGCAGCAACCATCGTGACATCCTCTTTCGGGATATCAGGAGCCGCTGCTTCAAACCGGATATCACCGGTGATCTGGTACGTAGTCTGGCCCTGCATGGTCATCGCCTGTACTTCGGCCGAATCAAAAACGTAGTTCCCCTTCGAGGTCTTGATGACGATACTCTGCACGTCCTCAATCTGCTCGACGTTCATGCCGAGCTTCTTCATCATCGCCTTCATCTGGCGCGGGTTGATATTTCCCGGAAGCATCTTTCTCACTACCCTGCCGTACTCTTACCGCTACTCCATAATTAAATGCAAGCATCTCCTTACCTGAAACGACTGCAGCGCCACAGGCAATGAGCCGGTCGCCACCTGCCATGACAAGAACGTCATCGCCCGCGCGGATGGCTGGATCCGCGGCAATAACGTGTTTTGCAAATGCGTTCTTCCCTTTCGCAACGAATTCTGCCACATCGTCGCGGATGACGACGCGGTAGCCCGGCGGTGGCAGCACGGCCTGCAACCGTTTTGCCCCTTCAATCCCGAGTGTCAG
>PMKW01000199.1:4184-11608 GCA_003157895.1 Methanoregula sp.
AACTGGTAGTCAGCGATGACCTGGACCCGCCGCTGCGAACTGTTCTCCGAGTATCCTGTTGACACGCTGTACAAACTCCTGTTCTTTGGTTTTCGGGATATACGCACCTGCCGCGATCTTATGCCCGCCACCCCCGCCGCCGTACTCTGCAGAAGCACTACTCAGCGCCTGCTGGAGGTCGATTCCCCGTTCCACGACCCGTTCGTTCGTGCGCATCGAGACCTTGGTCAGGTTCCGGTCTTCGGGAACCTCGCACATGATCAGGATCGGCTTGCTGCTGTCCAGCTTCGAGAGTGCCATGCCTGCGCCGATGCCGACGATCGTGTCGGGATATCGCCCGCCCACATGAAGCCACTGGAGGTTCTCCAGTTCCTTAACGCCGGTATCGATGATGAACTGGAGCAGATCGCGGAGGATGGCGCGGTGGTTGTTGAGCATATGTTCGGCATCGCGGTAAGCGGTGCCCCGGTCGCCCCGGAGGATGGCGCTGCCGACCTGTGGTTTCGACCACCTGCCACAGGCATTGAGCACGGTCGCGAATTCCTGGGCGTTCCGCAAGGGGGTACGGGGTGTCTCGAGCGGAAAGCCGTAGGTCTCGGCAAGGAGACGGTTGACCTTATCCCCGTTGGCGATCAGCTGCTCGGCAAGGGCGGAAATGATCGTCCGCTTGTCCCCGATCGGAATCTCTTCCCAGACATACCAGCGCCCGTCGGGAGCCTGCTGGCGGATGCCAAGCCGTTTCAGGAACTGCCGGGCCCCTTCGGGGTTATTGCTGATCCCTTTGATGAACGGGTCGTCGTTATAGGCCAGCGACAGGTAGAGGGGGCGTGTCGCAGTACCATAACAGTTGAGGTCCTTCTTCCGCACTTCCACCGACCCGTGACGGGCACCGTCCTCGACGATGATGTCCCGTGCAGGGCCTACAAGCCCGCATTTCTCCCGTGCCATCATGTCGCCGACATTGCCGATAACTGCGAGCTGGGCAAGATCGATATTGGCGCTATCCAGCTCTTTTCCTACAAGATAGGAGACCCCTGCAGCGCTCATCCGCGTGTGCCCGTAAGGCAGGCAGTTGACCTGCGTGTACGCACGCCCGGCTGGCTGGCTCACGTGATGGTCGATGATGAGGACTTCCTTCTCCGTAAATCCCCGGTCGAGCATGAGGTTCTGCTGGCCTGCCCCGAGGTCTGAAAAGATCTTGAGCGAGGAATCGGCAGGGACCTGCGGCATGGTCAGGGGTTCCAGCTGCCGGACAAAAACGGAACGGACAGGAATCTCCAGCCGGGAAACTGCCTGCGACAGGATCGCCTCGCAGGCAATGCCGTCTGCATCGATGTGGGAGATGATGGTAACTTCCGGTGCTGCCGCGATCTGCTCTGCGGCTGCCTTTACATCATCGCAAAAACCCATTGCATAATATTTAGGAATGTCCATACACATGAATTGTACTTACTATGCAACCGGACCTGTTTCTGGAATTCGTGGAGACCGGGCTTGTCACTCCCGCCCGGATGCGCGTGGTGGACGCCAATGCGATTGCGCTTGGCGTGACGGAGCTCCAGCTGATGGAGAGCGCTGGCCGGGCGCTGGCCGGGCAGGTGCTCACCTTTAACCCGGATCATGTGATGGTGCTCTGCGGGAACGGCAACAATGGCGGGGACGGAATGGTTGCGGCCCGCTATCTCCAGCGCGGGGTTGATACCCACGTGTGCTATCTCGATCTCGGGAACCGGAGCAGGTCCTGCGAACATAATCTTGCTGCACTCCGGCACGCGNNTGCTCGGGATCGGGAGCCGTGGGGCCGCAAAGGAGCCTCTTGCCACCTGTATCCGGATGGTAAATACTACAAAGGCGAAGATTATCGCGGCTGATATCGCGACTCCGGGGATGCGGGCTGACCGGGTCTGTGCCTTCCACCGGGCGAAATCGGAAGGGGCGACCGTTGTCGATATCGGGATCCCTCTTGAAGCGGAATGCACGGTCGGACCGGGGGAGCTCACCCTCCTTCCCCCACGCGGGAAAAAAGCCCATAAGGGAGCCGGCGGGGAGGTGCTGGTCATCGGCGGGGGGCCATACCAGGGTGCACCGTTCCTTGCCGGTCTCGGGGCATTGCGGGCCGGTGCGGACATTGTCCGGATTGCATCGCCGGTCTTTGAACCGATCCCCGACCTGATCTTCGAGCGGCTGGAGGGAAAGGTGATCGGCCCGGAGCACACCGAACGGTTGATCTTCCTTGCAGAGAAAGCCGATGTGGTAGTCTGCGGCAACGGGCTCGGTACGGAGAGTCACCTGGTCGTGGAGGCAGTTGCCCCTCACTGCAAAAAAGCAGTCTTCGATGCGGATGCCCTCCGGCTTCCCCTTCCTGTTGCCAGCGGCGAGACAATCTACACCCCGCATGCCGGGGAATTTACCCGCATAACCGGGATAACTCTTCCGGATGATACGGTTGGCCGTGCCCGGGCAGCAAGAAAGGCAGNNCTCTGTCATCTTCCGGCCTTTGAGGCTGCCTGCATTGCCGCCTATGTCAACGGCCGGGCAGGTTCCCTGGTGGTCGCGGAACGCGGGGGTGGGATCCTCGCATCTGATATTGTTGACAAGATCCCGCAAGTACTATTCAGGAAGGGATGATTGCATGGTAAAATTCACGCACATACAGGATGACCGGGCACAGATGGTGGATATCAGCGGGAAACCAGAGGTAGTACGTGAGGCAACCGCGGCCGGAAAGATCTATCTCCGGCCGGGGACGCTCGCCGCGATCCGGGAAGGCAAGGTTGTGAAAGGTAATGTCCTTGCTACCGCCCGCGTTGCTGCAACCCTTGCGGTCAAGAACACTGCAACCATCATCCCGATGTGCCATACTATCCCGATCAGCTCCATCTCGGTGGATTTCACGGACGGGGACGGGTATATCGAAACGACCGTTGTCGTGAAGATGACGGGAAAGACTGGCGTCGAGATGGAGGCTTTAACCGGTGTCTCGGTTGCCCTGCTCACGGTCTGGGATATGGTCAAGTCGGCCGAGAAGGATAAAGACGGGCAGTATCCGGTGACGCGGATTGACGATATACGGGTGCTCGCGAAGAAGAAGGGAAAATAAGTTCCGGCAATTCTTATACCATTTGGTGTTTTTTGCTCTGGAGGATTCCTCAACGAGAATAAGAAACAAGAATAGTGAGACAATTCCTGAGAAGTTATCGAAGATGATTTTTTTAATCCCCTTAATCCGGTCTCCCTTCTTCTGAAGGGGAGCCCTTCCGTCATACTTTTAAAAAATCCGGAAAAAGGTTATTACAGGTTAATCGTGGATTCGCCAGTCTTATCAGATACCTGCGGGGATGTTTCTTCTCCTATATCATAGACAAGTGCAGAAAATCTTGCAGAGAAAAGGATAAAGGGTACATACAGTATCCCCATAACGAGGAATTCTATGAAAATGCCGATAACCGGGATGAACGAGAAAAAATTCAGGATCATGCTGAAGATGAAGCCTACAACGGTGATGGTAATCAGCGCAAAGATGTAGTTGACCCAGCCAATACGGCCGATATGAGCACGTATCGCAGAAAAATTAAATGCCTCGCTGATGCTGCGGGTCCGGGCGAACCGTACAATACCAAGGAATGAAAAGAGTGTTATGATGATTGCCATAATTATGGCAACCATGAGGAGGATTATCATAAAACCTCCTGTAAACAGGAGTTCCGTTATGAGTCCCGGATGGCTGTCCAGCCATTGTTCAAATTGGGAATCGGACATTGAGCTGAAGTCCTGCGATAATACCCCGGATGTGACAAGCGTTGATATCAGGGGAATAAATGCAAGGATCACCAGCAGGATGACGGGGAGGAGATAGATAATCTGTACCAGCAGGAGTTTCAGGCCGTCAATAAAGAGTGCCAGCCACTTCCCGGGCTCCGGTGCCGGTTTTTCACCCCGGTATATCCGGACCATATACCCGAGAATAAGCGGGAAAATGAGCATGCTCACGATCAGGAGCATCCAGCGTGTCCACCTTTCCCAGACACCCTCTTTTGCATATGCGAATGAATCGTCAAGCAATGAACCAAAATCCACGGGGAATCACCGATATACCAAATCTACGGGTTAGAAAGATAAAAAGACTATACACCCGGGTGGATTCAACCTATGAAGAAAGAGAAAAATTTTTCGATATACCGAAGTTGTCTCACAACAGGCAGATGAAAGGGAAGATGGGGGAGTAAAAAACGCTTTACCAGGGAAAAATTACCGGTTGTTACCGATCCTCCCGGGTTAGAAAAAAAATTGTTCAGCCGGTACTGTCATAGATCTGGGTAATATACCGGGCCATGAACACTGAGATGAGAGGCATAAGGGCCAAGAATATGATTGCAGTAAGAAGCACAACAATAAGAGATAGTGCGGGAGCGATCATTGCAAGTCCGATCGTTAACGCCATCAGGATAGCCTCAATAATGGCAACCGGAATTGCTATTACAATCGCTGCAATAATTAATGCAATAATATAGGAAACCCAGCCGATTCTCCCAATCTGTGCAATAACTGCTTTAAATTGTAATGCCTCTCCTATGCTGCCCGTTCGTGCAAATCTGACAGCTGCAATGGGCAAAAGTAATGCAGTGATGATATAGAGCACGAGGGCAATTAAACCCAAAAGGCCTGCTCCCGCCATTGCACCCATCATAGCATCCGAATCGCCGGTCAGAGCAGCACCACCAACGATAGCGATAAGAATGGCATATACAATTAAGAGAGGTATAAAATAGATAATACAAACGATGAGCCATTTAATCCCGTCGATAAACAGGGTTCCCCAATCCTGAACTTCCGGAGCTGGTTTTTCCGCTCTGAAAACTTTCATCAGATATCCCATAAGAGGTAATTCAAGAAGAATTGTGGCAATGATGAGCATCAGCCACTTATTCTTATTCTCAAATACCCCGTTCTTTGCATATGCATAAGAATCGCGAAGCATGTTTCCATAATCCATTGCCTTCACCACAGTATTTGTTCAGAACCATCCATGGCCACTAGCCACAAACGATTTAAATAAGGTATGGCAACTTCGCAGAATATAAATTTATCGCGAATTTGGCCTGAAATTTGCAAAAAACGGGTTCCTTGGAATTCCTGATTTAATCAGGTACATCTGTTGATATCGAAAGATACATCATGCTTACATAATTTCTATTCGGCATTTACCGCAGTGATTCAACAAATCCACCCAAATAATAATTTATTTTCGTTTTTACATAGGATAAAAAATGAAAATTTTTATTCCTCAACTAATTCACAATATTTTAATAGTTAAAGAAAAAGAATAGAAGACTAATCACAAAGAGGAGAATTGAATGGAAAAAGCAACGTTTGGTCTGGATGAGAACATTGCATCAGCTGCATGTTATGTTCTTACGTGGGTGACAGGAATCATCTTCTTCGTTATGGAGAAAGACAACAAAACAGTTAGATTCCATGCAATGCAGTCGATCTTAACATTTCTCCCCCTCCAAATTATCATTTGGATTATTGCTGCCATACTCAGTGCAATTTTCTTTACAGCAGCAGGACTGGGCGGTTTTGGATTGTGGGGGATTATCAGCCTTGTAATAACACTTCTTTGGATCGTCATGTTCCTGCTCTGGTTGTTCCTGATGTACAAGGCATACTCCGGTGAGAAATTCCTTGTACCGATCGTTGGAGCTATTGCAGAAAGCCAGGTAAAATAATCTCTCTTTTTCTTTGATAATCTTGTAATTAATAAAAAATCTGTACCATATATCGTCGTTCCCGCTGGTATTTTCCCGGATATCCGATAAAACAATTTACTAAAAGATGGTCCTGAAAAAAGAATCAATTGTCCCGGGTTTGTCAAATTCCTCTCCAAAAAAATAGTAAATGACCTGTTTTAAGGATTCCCGTAATTGGTACGATGCCCTGTTTGCAGAAGTTGTCAATGCCTGAAGTGCCGTACTCCCGTAAAAACCATAGCCATGTGAAGACGGTTTGCAGCTTCAATAACTTCTTTGTCACGAATGGATCCGCCGGGCTGAACCAGTGCAGTTGCCCCGGCCTGTGCCGCGACTTCAAGTGTATCCGCAAAGGGGAGGAACGCATCGGAAGCCACTGCAGATCCTTTCAGCGATCCGCAGGCTTTCTGAATGGCGATCTTTGCCGAATCAACGCGGCTCATCTGTCCGGCCCCGATCCCCAGCGTGCGTTTCTGATCGGCAAAGATGATCGTGTTGCTCTTGGTGTGCTTGCAGACCTTCCATGCCAGCTGGAGTGCCTTCATCTCATCCGGTGTCGGGTCCCGGTCGGTGATGACTTCCCAGTGCTCCTGGTATGCAGGGGTCCGCTGGACGAGGGCACCCCCGTCAATCGTGCGGATCTCGTCTGACTCGGTTTTTTCCGGAATGATGAGGACACGCATGTTCTCTTTCTTTTTCATAACCTTCAGTGCTCCGGGAGAATAGGCCGGGGCAACGATTACCTCAACGTAAGTATTACAGATCTCCGTGGCAAGTTTTTCATTAACTTCCCGGTTGACCGATACCACCGATCCGTATGCTGATGCAGGATCCACGTCACGGGCAGCAACATATGCATCAAAGATGCCGGCGTTGATTGCAACCCCGCAGGGATTATTGTGTTTCATGATAACTGCTGCAGATTCATCAAATTCCCTCACGAGTCCGACACCGGCGTTTACGTCAAGATAATTATTGTAGGACATCTGTTTTCCCTGGATCGGCTCCTCACCCGCGAGTCCCCGGGTGCCATAGACTGCTGCCATCTGGTGGGGGTTTTCACCATAACGTAAGGTCCTTCCTCCGGAATATTGCACCGTGAAGACGGGCGGGAAATCAGCATCCATCCGGTAGAGGTAATTGCTGATGGCAGCATCGTAGGCAGCGGTGCGTGCGAATGCTTTCTTTGCCAGCATCAACCGATCTTCCGGGGTAAAACCGGTACCGGAAACCGATCGTATTATCATCGGGTAGTCGGATGGATCGACAACAACGGTGACATCCTTGTAATTCTTGGCTGCAGCCCGGATCATTGCAGGCCCGCCGACATCGATATATTCAATAAGTTTTTCAAGATCCATTTTCTGTGCTGACATCTTCTCGAAGGGGTACAGGTTGACGACAAGTAGGTCGATGCGGTTGATGCCGTACCTGGTCATCACCGCATCGTCAATATGCCGTCGGCCCAACAACCCCCCGTGCACTTTGGGGTGAAGCGTCTTGACCCGCCCGTCCATCATCTCGGGGAAGTTCGTCAGCTCGGAGACGTCGGCGACCTTGAAGCCAGCCTCGCGCAGCGCCTTGGCCGTGCCGCCGGTGGAAACCAGTTGGATGCCGTGCGTCGCAAGACCTTTGGCGAATTCCGCCAAACCGGTCTTGTCGGAAACGGAAAGC
>PMKW01000203.1:0-1467 GCA_003157895.1 Methanoregula sp.
GAGAAGATCGGCGAGATCCATTCCATCTACTTCCCCCCGCAGGTTATCCTCGACGAGAACGGGCTTGCACGGCTCGCGAGAAACGAGCTCTTCCTGTACCATACGGAAGAGAAGGATATCCTGTTCCTTGTCGGCGACCACCAGAGCACATCCAATGAGGGGCACTACATCCTTGCCGACCAGTACTGTGAGATCGCTGAGGAGTTGAAAGTAAAACGCATCTACACGCTCGGCGGGTTCGGTGTCGGCCACCTCGTGAACGAGCCCCGGGTACTCGGGGCGATCAACCGGGCGGAACTCCGCNNCGGGGAGATCGAGGCTGCGGGCGTCACGTTCAACCGCGACGAGCCGGGCGGCGGTATCATCGGGGCTGCCGGGCTGATGCTGGGCCTCAGTGCCCAGCGGGGTATCGATGCGGTCTGCCTGATGGGCGAGACGAGCGGGTATATCGTCGACCCGATGGCGGCAGCAAGCGTGCTTTCCGTACTCTCGAAGCTGTCCGGTATACCGGTCGATCTCACAAAGCTCAATGACCGGGCTGCCGAGATGGAGAAGGTAATCGAGAGCATGGTCGAGGACGGGAAGCCAAAGGACGAGGAACTGACCTATATCGGGTGACAATCAATACACGATTGAATATCCCCGTTTTTTGGAATGAACCGGTATCTTAACGGTTCATGAAAGGATTGCCCTGCCGCAGTCCGGGATTTTCTCATAAAAATTTTCTCCACTGCCGTCGGGTTTCCCCGCGGCGAGCAAGTCCCGACAAGGAGTCAGAAATGGCGGGGGAACATTCTCTCACAAAGGATTTTCGACCCGCCCCCAGCGGCGATCAATTACCGTGCCGGGGGTCGTTAATCTGTTATGAGATAATAAATACCAGATTAAAAAAACGAATTAATAACTTAATCCTTCATTCCGGCAATTTTTTTAAGATTTAACAGGCAATATGTTCATCTCACACCGTGGGACCGGAACCGGGAAACGCATTGATAAAAATGCAGATTTAAATGAGTTGCAGGTAAATCAGATGTGACAAGAGTGATTTCAGTGAAGCTGGCGCAATATGTCTTTATCGCAATACTTTTCTGTGGAGTAATGGTTTCGGCATGTGTATCTCAGGCACCCCCGGTAAAGCAGGTACCTCAGGCAACGGCCTTGACGACAGTCAAGGTTGCGTATCAACCCACTACTTCGAACGGGCCTCTCTACATAGCCATAGATGAAGGCTTCTTTGCAAAGCAGGGTATTGACGTGGAGTTTGAAAAGTCCACGAGCTCTGCAGCAGCCCTCCCCCTCCTTGTCAGTGGTGACGTCGCTGCATCCACGGGACCGTTAAAAACCGGGTTGCTCAACGCAGTATTAAAAGGCGAACATATCAGAATCGTTGCCGATAAAGGGAGTGTTTCTTCGGGTTCCTGTATTGTATATGCCTTTATGGTGCGTAAGGATCTCTTCGATAAGGGC
>PMKW01000203.1:1508-4013 GCA_003157895.1 Methanoregula sp.
TCGGCATTTCAGAATGGTGCAATTGATGCCGGGCTTCTCACAGAACCGTATATCACCCAGGTCGAGAACAGCGGCTCAGCAGTCGTGCTCGTGCCGGGACAGGATTTCGTGCCCGGATGGCCTATACCCCTGTACTATGGCCCCGCTATCCTTGATAAGAATCCGGATCTTGGCAGGCGGTTTATGGTAGCTTACCTCCAGGGTGTGAAACAATATAACGAAGGGAAAACGGAACGGAACCTTGGGATCATCGGGAATTATACTCACCTTGATCGGGATCTGCTGAACCAGAGCTGCTGGTGGCCGATTGCAGCTGACGGTAATCCGTCACGGCAACCAGTCAGGGAGTACACAGACTGGATGTATGCAAACAAAATAATCTCCCAGAATGTAAACGACGATCAATTGTTTGATATGAGCTATGTCACCTATGCCAACGGCGTACTGCAGAATGCGACAAATAATCGTTAACAGGGAAAATGAAACCGGAATGCCGGCGGCTAAAAAAAATTTTCCGGGAAGAAGTACACGCGTGGGCCTCTTCGCTCTTCATGAAAAATGCATGTATATCACAGTCAATTGATAATATTTGCTTTGGAGAAATGACTGTCCACGTGGAATGAAGTCCCCCCCCTGCGCCCCCAGTCCCCTTCGGGGACTGGACGCATTGTGACAGGGACGCATTTCAGTTTTTTTAATCTCTCTAAACCGGTAATACGCCACAATCGCAATGTAGGGATGCCGTAGCGGCGGGGGCATGCTTGCATGCCCCCAGGAGCGTTCCGAATCATTTGAGGGTTTCTATAGAGCAATAATATTCAATGCGTTCATTTTTGTTTCCTGTCTGTCAGGAAGAAAACGACAGGGATTCAGAAACCCTGGGATCCTGATCCCCCATATCGCTCGGTACCGGCATATCGCAGGGGCTTGCCAGCGGAATTCTTCGGTATTGCATCCACAAAATAGATCCTTCGGGGGATATTGGACGGGACCAGCCGGTCAAGAAGATACGTGCGCAGTTCAGCTTCGGTAACCTGTTCACCGGCAGGCACAACCATTGCGGCGATATCCTCCCCGAGGATGGGATCCGGGATACAGAATGCCATTGCATCCCTGACTCCTGGATGAGATGTCAGAACGGCATCAATCTCTGCAGGAGCGATCTTTCTCCCGCCCTTGTTGATCAGTTCTTTTTTCCTTCCGNNCCGTCAGTAAAGGCAGCCTTGTTTTCAAGAGGAGCCTCTTCATATCCGCTGAAAACCGTTTCTCCTTTAACAACAATTTCTCCCGGTTGGTACGGCCCGAGGCAAGTGCCGTTTTCATCGAGGATATGAAGATAATCAACAAACGGCATACCAACCGACCCGCGTTTGGGAGGAAAATTTATGGATATGCTGCCAGTTTCAGATGAGGCAAAGTGTTCTATCACCGGGACTTTCAATACTGCCTCCAGTTCGTGGCATACGCTGGGAGGGAGTGACGCGGACGATGTCACGATAAGCCGCAATGAATTATTTTTCAATTCAGCCGGAGGCACTTTCTTACTTTCCCGAAGGATTGCCTGGTAAAATGCAGGTGAGGCGACAAAGAGGGTTGGCCGGAATGTTTTCAATAACTCGAAAAAATCAGGAGCAATAAAGTCTTTTGTACAGATTACCGTTCCGCCAGCGAGCAATATACACATGAGAGGGAGTCCGATTCCCATCCCGTGATAGTACGGCACGATATGGAGGCACCGATCACCCTTTGTAATTTTTAACTGATCTATTTGTCTTTGCCTGATCAGGAACGTTTGTTTCTGCGAAACAGGTACGATTTTTGACGTGGCTGTGGTTCCTGAGGTCAATAGTATGTAAGAATTATCAGATGGGGTGGCAAATTCGGCCTCTTTTAGATCCCGTGTTGCCGGAGGTTCCAGATTAAATTTTCCGGCTTTCTCATGGAGAGGTATTAACTCGATAATTGGTATGTTTCCTGATATTGCCACTGCTGTTGCCGCGGTCTCATAACCTCTCTGCACAATAACGGCTTTTATATTCACCTGTGAAAAAAAAATTTGGTATTCCTGCTTCTTATTCTGCGGGTTCAACGGGATAACGGTAAACCCTGTCATAACAGAGATGATAATGACCGCCGTTTCCGGGCCGGCAGGGGTTATTACAGCAATCCTGTCATTGCGGTGAAATCCCATTGCGTTAAGGGTTTTTACAACATAAAGAATCTGCAGCCGAAGATCACGGTAGGAGAGTGGTTCGTATCCCGGGCATTCAATTGCATTCTGATCCGGATCCTGGTTTCCATCAAATAGTGCATCTTTGATGGTAAAAAGCCCGGGGTCATTCGCCATAAAGCAGGTAATAGTATGGTCATGAAAAATCTTTAACCTATCTTTTAAAAAGTGACCCATAAGATTCTGATGAACCACCCAAGGAATCGAGGAACACTGGATCTTTTTGCTCTGGAGAAACCCTCTTTTCAAGTGATGATCTCCCCCCTTGCGCCAAC
>PMKW01000109.1:0-2374 GCA_003157895.1 Methanoregula sp.
CTTGCGATAATCGCGGTCTTTCCGCGGACATCGAACCGGTTAAATCCTTTCTCGACAAGCTTCTTCCGGATTACCGGTTGTTTCTCGTTCAGTTTTTTATGCAGGATTCGGGTATGTGCGGGGATCACGACATACTGCCGGGGGTCCTTGTGGAACTCCCCTTTTCTTGCACTCGGGACTGCAGATCCCAGCTCCACGTCCCCTTTCGAATGGCAGATACGGGTTGTTGGCCGGAAGATGACGGGGAGGCCCAACTCCTCAGATAACCGGAACGCTTCGGGGATCATATCGTGTGCTTCCTGCACACTTGCAGGGTCGAGACAGGGCACCCGGGCGAAATGGGCATAACAGCGGGTGTCCTGTTCGTTCTGGGAACTGTGGGCAAACGGGTCGTCGGCACTCATGATGACAAGCCCGCCGGTGACACCTGTATACGCGCTCGTCATGAGGGGATCGGCAGCAACGTTCAGTCCCACGTGTTTCATGGTGCAGACTGCACGGATACCGCACCAGGCTGCGGCAAGAGCGTTTTCAAGCGCCACTTTTTCATTAACCGACCATTCGATATAATAAGCCCGGTCGGGCTGGATGCGCAGGGTATCGATTACTTCTGACGATGGTGTGCCGGGGTACCCGCTCACGAAATCCACGCCGGATTCGATGCAGGCATGTGCTATCGCTTCATTCCCGAGAAGATATTTTCGTTCCATGATCCCAGATCCGTACAAGTACCGTGGTTTTTGGGTACATATCCCTATCTGAAATGATTCAGACATTCTGTCTGGGATTCACAACCTATAAAAACTCTGGTGGAGTAGTAATTAGGGTAAATTCAGGGTTAACTCTTGGGCCCGTAGCATAGCCCGGTGGTGCGCCCGGCTGATAACCGGGAGGTCATGTGTTCGAATCACATCGGGCCCATTCTCATTCATTTTTTAATATGTTTTTACAGGGGTGGGATACCGGAAACCTGATCGATCCCTTGTAAGATCGTTGGAAATCCATGATACCGAACGTATGCTGAAAAAAAGGAAAACTGGAAAATCGGGCTGATCAGGCAGCACGGGTAAAAATGTACCCTATCACGGTATCGAGTGCCTGGACCAGGACTTCTTCCCCTTTCAGGTAATCATGCATCGCTGTATAAAGCATGACCATGATATCGTATCCGTACTGGTCGATAGCACGTTTTGCATCGAGAGGATTGAGATAGGAATCGGTGAGAAAACCGTCGAAACTGTACATGAGTTCAAAAAAATCACCGTCTTCCGAAAGGACACAGAACTGGTCGGTGACCGGCATCTGGGGGTTATCGGGACGGAACCCCGCCGTTTCCGCTTTCCCGAGGATGATCATCTTCTGCGGGTAATACTGGGGATCATAGATCTCCCCCTTGGTGTCCTGTTTTCCCTTCTTCAGCAGGTTCATGCCGACAGCCTTGACAACGGGAACGGCAGAATCAGCCATGCGGCTGAGGAGTTTTGCATCGTTTTTCCTGACGGTGTCTTCGAGGTTTCCCTCGGTTTTCTTCAGTTCATCAATTTTTTCCATTATTTTTGAATATCCGGTCTCTATCTCATCCATCTGGGTCACCTGTCCCGGTTCCGTTACGATCAGGATTAGGGAATGTATCTATTATGGCTATAAAACCAATCGGTTTCTGTTTCCATTTGTACGAAAAGGGGTATCTTCAGGGCAGGTCAGAAGAAGGTTACATGCAGGACGGGCAGACGCGTTCTCCGATGAAAAAGTATTTCCGGTCCTGCCTGAGGATTGCATCCCCACGAAACCCCACCGGCAGGTTCTCGCGGATGACTATCCCGGTGTACTCGGGGGACCGCGCCATGACCGATCCTTTCCGAAGGCTTTCGGTGACCATAAAGGGTACGGTTTTCCCGAGCTGCACGGCATTGAGTGATGCATACACCTCTTCGGCAACAGAGTTCATGGTGCGGGAGCGATCTTTTTTGACATGGTCGGGGTAATCTTTTACCCGGGCAAGGGGAGTAAACGGCCGCCGGGAATACCGGGTCACGTTCACCTTGGCGGGTTTCACCCTCCGGATAAGATCGACAGAGGCAGAAAAGTCAGCCGTGGTCTCGCCACAAAAACCGACAATCATATCCGTTGCGACCGTGATTCCGGGATACTGTTCCCGGAACGACCTGACAATCTCCTCGAACTCAGCAACAGTATAGCCCCTGCCCATCCGGGTGAGTACCGCGTCTGACCCGGACTGGACCGGCAGGTGAATAAACCTGAAGATATGGTCACCGGCAAACGCATCGACAAGATCACCGGTCTGCTCCCTGACCGTTGCCGGGTTCATCATACCCACACGGATCCGGTGACGCCCGGGGATCTTGTCAAGTGT
>PMKW01000109.1:2385-3476 GCA_003157895.1 Methanoregula sp.
GGATTGCCCGATGTCCGTCCCCCATGCGCTTACATCCTGTGCAGTCAGCTGAATTTCAACCGTCCCGGCCCGTACAAACGCCTGTACCTGGGCAAGGATCTCCTCGTGCGTAAAACTTTTCAGGGAGCCCCGGGCAAAGCGGGTAATACAGTAGNNGCACAACCCTGCGCCAGCTGGACAATGCCAACACCCACTCCGGCAACGCTCCCCACGGAACGATACAGGTCATGAATGGTTTCCGAAAGGATAATGGTGGGTGAACAAACCGCGAGGATCGCATCAAGCTGGACTTTGGGCATGCATCCGGTTACATAGAGATCCTGGTTCCGGAACCCTGCAAGCCTTCGGAGCATCCGCCGTTCTGTGGGCCCGACAACCGTGCATGTATTGACGATGACGGCCTCTGCTTCATTTGGATTCTCCACAATCGTGCCGCCATGATGCCGCAGGATTTCCACCAGTTTGGCAGTATCGCCGAAATTGTACCGGCAGCCATAGGTTTCAATATAAACAGAGCGCCCATGGAGCGTATTAAGAAGACCCTGCGTTCTTACAGATTCTTCATTCCGGTCGCCAGCTCCGGCAGGTTCCATTTTTGATCCGAAGTATCCATTGATCGTTATCCATTATAATGCCGGTTTCCATCGGTAGTGGGAAGCAGGCCAAGCACAATGCTTAACCGATGATACCGGTAATCTGTTTATCATGATGAAGATCGGGCTGCTTGGCTGTGGTAATATCGGGCATATCATTGCCGAGCATACAACCGGTTTTACCATCACCGCCGTATACGATGTGGTGCCCGAGCGGGCACAGGAAATTGCCAGGGTAACGGGTGCACGGGCGTATGGGGATTTTAAATCCTTCATCAGCGCAGATTTTGATATCGTTGTCGAGGCAGCATCGGTTGTTGCGGTCTGGATGCATGCGCAGGATGCCCTTTCACACCATAAAAACCTCATTATCATGAGCGTGGGTGCACTTGCCGACTCTGCATTCCGGGACCAGATCCGGAAAACGGCACTTGCATCCGGAACAAGAGTATACATCCCGAGCGGGGCAATTTTCGGGCTTGATAACCTGAAAATCGG
>PMKW01000109.1:3493-8765 GCA_003157895.1 Methanoregula sp.
GCCGGCCAGGATACCGACGTTGAGCTGTGGGTAGACCCTGCGGTTGACCGGAACGTGCATGAACTGTTCATTGAAGGGGATTTTGGTGAGGCATACATCCAGGTAACGAACGTACCTTCCCCCGATAACCAAGCTACGAGCTATCTTGCCGCACTCTCGATTCTCTCGCTGCTGGAAAAGATGGACGATCCCATTGTCGTCGGAACGTGATCAAACGGTTGAGGTGATGGACGATATGGTCCCGATACAGTACCTGCTTCATTTTATTGAGGAAGATTCCCCATTTGGCGATATAACATCGGATGCCGTCATTCCGGATAGTACCTGCAGGGCTGTAATACGGACTGAACAAGAAGGGATTATCGCTGGTATCGAGGAGGCATCAGCTCTCTTCACCCATTTCGGGATAACCTCGGTGTACAGTAAAAATGATGGCAATACGGTCAGCTCAGGCGATGTGATCCTGACCCTCGCCGGAAATACAAAAGGAATCCTTACGATTGAGAGAACAGCACTCAATATCATAGGGAGAATGAGCGGTATTGCAACTCAGACCAGAAAAATGATGGAAATCGTTCATGCGGTGAATCCGGCATGCAGGATCGCCTCAACCCGTAAGACCTGCCCGGGCTTACGGGCACTTGATAAAAAAGCTGTACAGCTGGGTGGCGGGGACCCCCACCGGATGAGCCTGAGCGACGGTATCCTGATCAAGGATAATCACCTTGTGCTCGTCCCGCTCACCGATGCCATCCNNCCCGGGGTACGGGAAACGCTTGCCTGCTTGAAACGCGCCGGCCTTCGCGATGGTATCATCATCGAGTTGTCCGGGGGAATCGATGAGACCACGCTCCCGGAATATGCGGCACTCAACATCGATGTCATCAGTATGGGTGCACTTACCCATACGGTGAAAAATTTTTCCGTTACCCTAGAAGTACTACCCGACACCGGGTAATGACTGCGCGATGAGACCCTTAGGGAATCCTCTTGTCCTCCCCAATAATTTTCAGGTACTATTTTTCAGGGAATTTATCGGTCAGATATTTTGGGAAAACCTTAATAGTGCGGTACCACGTATGGGTGGCTTAAATGGGATGTATAGGGGATTCCGAACCGCAGGTTTCCGCTCCGGAACCGGTACTGGATCCGACATCTGATGAAATTGCAGTCAATGAAGAGTGGCATAAGAGACGGGAAGCCGGGTATATCCAGTTGCTGAAGGATAAAAACCTGAATTTTTGGCGGCGGGCAGATGAAGCATTAGAGGAGTTAGAGGATCTTTCAGCGGTTGAACCGCTCATCGAAGCCCTCAGGGATCCGTTCGTAGACATCTGGTGGCTCGCAGCAAAATCCCTGGGAAAATCGACGACCCCCGGGCGGTCGGACCCCTTCAGGAGGCGCTCAAGTCTGAAGATAAGTGGCACCGGGTCGGGGCTTCGTGGGGGCCGGGAAAACTCCGTGATCCGCGTGCGGTCGAACCATTAATCCTGCTCCTGAAGGATAGGAAGAAAAGGGTCCGGAAAAACGCGGCATGGGCGCTGGGCAACATCGCGGATAAACGCGCGGTCCCGGGCCTGACAGAATCCCTCAAGGATGCGGAAAGTGAAGTACGGGAGGTTGCCCGGACCGCACTTGCATCGATTGCCGGAACCGGAACATAATCGGGAACCGAAGAATCTTTTTCCTGCACAGATATCCCGATATAAAGAGAGAAGTGCATTGTCCTCCGTGTGATACCAAAAAGGGCCAGGATTTGGATCAGGTTCAACCAATTTTTTTACAGATAATTTACCGGGGTTCAACAGGATTTACCCGGACGTCTTCGGCAGAGCTCACGACGATCTCTTTCTTTCCATTATAGGTCTGGACAATACCATAGACTGATATTGTATCCCCTTTCTGAAAGGACAGTGCCTGCACCACCTGAGCTGGCAGGAAAATGGAGAGGTTATTCACACTCACGGTCATATGTCCGCCGCTTTTTGTGAGGGTGATTTGATCAATGGTTCCCTCAATGAATACCAGCTCGCCATCTGATGAGCTGCTGGTGAACGGTCGCGCAAACGGCTGTTTCCCCAAACCTGCCAGTACAAAATGGGCCACGATTACCACAATGGTAACACCAATCAGTAAGAGGATCGCCACCCGCTCCTGGCGCTCGAACATGCATGACTATTGAGAACGGGGGTTTAAATGATCGATAGGTTGATATGTTAACACTGTTAACATCACTATCATGTATCCGACACCACTACCACCGTCATCAAAGACGGTACTGGAGATACTGGATGTGGGCGGTGCGATGACCCATAAGGATCTCGTGCAGAAGACCCATCTTGCACCCCGCACGGTACGCTATGCACTGAAGAAACTCAAGGAGCGGCAGCTCATCATCGAGAAGTTCAACTTCCGTGATGCCCGCCAGATCATCTATCAGAATCGTAGTACGCAAAATCCGAAGCCCCAGTCTGCTTGCGTATGACAAAACATACCTGTACCCTGATGCACTGCGATTCCATGGTCAGGACGCTGCTGCCCCCCATGCGGGCAGAGATGGTATCCCGGCTGGTACAGAAGCAGGGGCTCAGCCAGAGTGATGCTGCAAAAAAACTGGGTGTCACGCGGGCTGCGGTCTGCCAGTACATGAGCAGGAAACGAGGTGCAGGTGAAGTCGAGATCTCAAGTGAACTGAACCTGATGATAGATCGCTGGGCGCTTGCCGTAGTAACCGGTGAGAGCGACATCAACCTGTGTGATGTATGCCAGTGTGCACTCAAAAAATCCTGACCTTCTGACTCTTTTCAGACCATCCCGTTACTCCTGTTATTACATGTTATACCCTGTTGTTCCGGATTATACCTGGCGACGGCGGAAATAGACGACAAGCAAAAGCACGATGACAAGAGCGACGATAGCGATCTTGACATAATCGGTCTTCGGTTTGGCCATATTTGCCATCGGGTTCCAGTCATCATCGAAGACCTCACGGAAATACCGGGCAACTCCGGGATGCTCGATAATGACACCGGCCTCCCGGTTGAAGGTTGGCGAATTGTAATTCCAGTTGATGCTACTGACCAGTACACGTTTATCGTCAACGATGACTCCTTTGTTGTGTATTTTTTCTACCTGGCTTACCGAGAGATCGATACATTTTGCTTCGAGAGGGATATGCTCCGAAGTACCAATCCGGTTGATCAGGGCTGCCATCTCATCGTTATCATTGGGCCCTTCCACATTGAACCAGTAAGAATCGAGCAACACCTGTACATGGACACCATGGCGTGAAGCATTGATCGCAGACAACAGATAGGGATTCAGGGTGTAGGGCGTCTCATTTTTTATATAGGCCTGCTCGATCTCGATACTGGTTGTGGCGCTGTCCAGCAGATCCGTGATCTGGTAACTGGTGTCCGGGGATAAAACGGGGATTACCGTGGCACCTTCGAACTGTGCGGGGGAGAACTTGGCAGTATGCTTCTCAAACGGTGACGGTTCGCTATCCCCTGCTGACCCCGTGTATGAAACAACCGATTTACTGCTGGTATCCGTTGTAAAGACCTCCGAAAAATATCCTGCCAGTGCGGGATCTTTGAGATAAACGCCCCACCCGCGGTTGCCGCTCATTCCCTCTGGAGGGAATCCGGTATTCTTGAAATTCTCGCTGGTAATAAGAAGAGAATTGTTGTCAATTACTACGTATTTGGCATGATCATAACGGTAAGGCGCATGTTCCGTTTTTGATGAAACCATGGACACAACAGGTATCCCGCTCCTGTTGATATTCCAAACCAGTGATTTCTCCGCGGGACTGATCCCGCCAACTGGGCCACCTTCGATGAGAACCCGGACATCAACCCCTCTCGATTTCGCAGTAATAAGGGATTCCCCCATTGCCGGACTCGAAAACTCATACATATTCACAAGAATTGTACGCGATGCATGGTCTATCGTACTGGCGTAGACCTCATTGGAACAATCCGGGGATGCAAATGTCGTCACCGATACATTCCGGAATATCGCCGTATTAAAACGCGATTGCCCTATCATGAGGACTCGTGGATCCCAGACCCCATTCTCCAGATAGTGTACCTGTCCTTCGCGCGGTTTTATATCACCCGGCCAGGTTATTTTTTGTATGACAGTATTATTTTCATACAGCACCAGTTCATCCCCGGTATTCGCCATACGAAGCGGATTGCCGTTAATTACGTTCGGGACATCCGGGGAATAGTCCAGCCATTCGAAATCCGGAAGTCTGCCATGGCTTTGCTCGTATGCCTGCGCGCTGCGGGCTACCGTCAAAAATCCGTTGATGGTTGTACCGGAAGGGAACCGGAATCCCCCATGATTATCTGATATTGTTATATTGTCAAGAAGACCACTTCCGGAAAGGACAAGGTATTCATCCGCATCATCGTGCTGGAAGGGATCAGGACAAAACTCGACAATCTGTACCGCCGCGCCGGCATGCATCACACACACCAGACAGAGAATAAGCGAGAGAATGCCACGCATAGAAAATCAGTTTGTATACAATTCATAATTAATATAGTGACATAATATTCAGGGGAGTTGAAATGGTTAAAACTCACACAAATCCGGCATCAGGTCCCCCAATAGTAGTAAAACTCGGGGGAAGTCTCTTTAACCGGATACCCGATCTGGTCCCGGTACTTCGCGCCTCCGGTCGGTCGCTATTCATTGTTCCTGGCGGGGGTATGTTTGCAGAGGGGGTCAGGAAATTGCAGGTTGATGATGATTCCGCACACTGGATGGCAATCGCCGCCATGGACCAGTATGGCTGGATCATCGCTTCACAGGGAATAATGACCTCCGACCTCCTCCAGGTAGCGCCGGATCAGCCGGTTGTTTTTCTTCCTTACTGTAGCATGAGACAGCACGATCCGCTGCCCCACTCGTGGGATGTCACCTCAGATTCAATCGCCGCATGGGTTGCGGATATTCTGGGATTGGATCTCCTTCTCCTCAAATCGGTAGATGGGATTCTGGAGAATGGTAACCTGAAGAACCAGGTGAAAATCCCGGTTAAGACAGAAATGGTTGATCCGTTTTTCATCCCGTTCGTCCTGAAAAAAAAGATAAAAACAACCATTATCAACGGATCCCTTGTTGATCGTGTAGAGAAATACCTGAGGGGAGGGGCCGTTCCAGGAACCAGGATCGGTACAACATTTAAAGGTTCCAAAAGAGATACTATAGGAATCCTTGGAGGAGCATGAATGTCAGATAAGAAATGTACATCCTG
>PMKW01000109.1:8778-8989 GCA_003157895.1 Methanoregula sp.
GAGGGTCATGCCGGAATCTCCGGAAGTAGACCTTGAAAATCTGAAAACCGTCCTGAAGCAGAAATTACCGGGTATACAGGATATGAAGGTAGAGCCGATCGGTTTCGGGCTCAAGGCAATCAAGTTCGCCGCGATTATCAATGATGCCGGCGGAGAGACTGACGCACTGGAGAAGTCAATAGGTAGCATCCCGGGCGTCGAGCGGGCAGAG
>PMKW01000062.1:0-1058 GCA_003157895.1 Methanoregula sp.
GACCAGATGGTTTTTGTCAGGTAGGATATGCGGGTACGGGCAGTCCGGAAAGATGAGTCCGGAAAAATACGCACTGCTGGATGGGTTGACAGGACGCGTGATCCTTATGCCGAAGGCGACATCCTCTGGGTACCTGTCCGTGTATCGGAGCCCTGTGACCGTGAAATCCCTGAGAGAAAACGGTACCGTGGCAGGGGGTATTACATGGTCGGGGACATTGCAGTCCTTCATGGGGAAGAACCAACCCGACATGAGATCGACGTAATTGCTGGTTTTTGTCACCCGCGCGGGATCCTGTGGACCAAGTCCCTGCTGGATATAACGAGGACACCTGAGACACAGATGATCTGGGGGAGCGGCGGAGAAGTCTGCCATAAGGAAGCCGGGTTTAAGTATATTCTCGATCCGGAAAAAGTGATGTTCTCGATGGGCAACCGTGAAGAGAAAGCCCGGATCGCCCGGATGGTCAGAAACAACCCCCGCCCCGAGAGGATTGCCGACATGTTTGCAGGCATAGGATATTTTTCCCTTCCGCTTGCGGGGGCAGGAGCAGATGTTCACGCAATGGAGATCAACCCCGTTGCCTTTGGCTACCTGGTCCGTTCAATCGAGGCAAACCACCTGTCCGGCAGGATCACGCCATCCCTGGGAGACTGCCGCACTCTCCTTATCGGCACTTATGATCGTATTGTTATGGGCCATTTCGATGCTGTAACCATGCTTCCCGATGCATTGCGCCATGCAGCATCCGGAAGCATAATCCATATCCATAGCATTGGGCCGGCAGAGGAGCAGATACGGGCACATGCAGAGGGCGCAGGTTTTTCTGCCACTATCCATGTACATAAGGTAAAGAAATACCGGCCACATGCATGGCACGTGGTCCAGGATGTGTACCTCGCATGACCACGGTTCAGACACTTGCCAAAAAACAGGTCGTTGTCGCAGTCACCGGAAGCATCGCCGCAGTCGATGTCGTCAGACTGATTCATTCCCTGAGAAGGTGTGGTGCGGTTGTCCAGACCGTGATGAGTGAGGCCGCAACCGGAATCATCTCC
>PMKW01000062.1:1073-4141 GCA_003157895.1 Methanoregula sp.
ACCGCGAACACGATCAGTAAAATTGCCTGCGGTATAGACGATACCCCTGTTACGACATTTGCAACAACTGCGCTGGGAAGCGCTCTGCCGGTCCTGATCGTTCCGGCAATGCATTACAGTATGTACCGCCACCCGGCAGTCCACGGGAACCTGGAGTGTCTCAGGGCATGGGGTATCGGGGTTGTCGACCCGCGGATCGAAGAGGGAAAGGCTAAGATAGCGGATACCGAAACGATCGTCCTCCGTACCGAACGGGTGATCCTCGGACAGCCCCTCAAAGGAAAACGCGTGCTGATCACCAGCGGTCCCTGCCGGGAGCAGGTTGACGATATCCGTGTGCTTACAACACGATCGGGTGGCCTTATGGGTCGTGCGCTTGCCCTTGAGGCATTCCGGCTCGGCGCCGATGTCACGGTTGTCCACCGCGATGAATTTCCCTGCATAACGAATGTACCGGCGGATTCCGCAGCCGATATGCGGGATGCGGTACACCACTATTTTTCAGATGGCGGCGGTGCCGATATGTACATCAGCGCGGCCGCGATCTCGGATTTTTCTCCTATAAGGTACCCGGGAAAGATCCCGAGTGGCAAAAAGACCCGTCTTGAACTGGAACCCCTGCCAAAACTGCTGGATGAAGTAATCCGGCGATGGGAACCGCTCACCGTAGCGTTTAAGCTGGGGAATGCACCGGTCCGGCAATCTAAGCAGATGCTCGCGAAGGGAGTTATAGCGGTCCTGATGAATTCCAAAAAAACCATGGGCAGCAGCGAAGGGGAGTACACGCTCCTCTCAGCAAAGGGACGTGTACAACTGAACGGATCGAAAGATGCGGTTGCTCATGCATTCTGGAAAGAGATGGTGGCGCTCATGGAAAATCACTCGCCAGATCAGTGATACTGGATGGGGATACTTTCCCCACTTTCCCTAATTTGACCATAATTCATGCATTCACGAACATTGAATACCCGGAATTGTTTGGATATTTTTATATGGTGTTTATGTAAATACTGATACATGACCTCCATGAAAAGAACCGCCATGAAACCTGCAGCCGGGGGTTTCAGTTTCCCTATTCCCATATTTTACAAGCTGATGGTGAGCATGCTCTTTGTCGCAACCATACCCATGATCCTTCTGGGCATCGTATCCATGGGAGGGACGACGAGTATTATTGCCAATATCGGGCTTGCTTACAGCATTTTCATCATCACGCTCGTGACCCTCTCGATTGTGGTCATGTGGAGCTTCTTCCTCGCAAGCAGCATAACAGACCCAATC
Organism: Methanoregula sp.; assembly: GCA_003157895.1. Classification (GTDB taxonomy): domain Archaea; phylum Halobacteriota; class Methanomicrobia; order Methanomicrobiales; family Methanospirillaceae; genus Methanoregula. The sequence goes on from PMKW01000062.1 coordinate 2,355, forward strand.
GTCAGACTCTCGAAGATTGCCACCAGCATGAGCACCGGGGAGCTCAAGAACCCCGAGATCGAACTCCTCAGCAACGACGAGATTGGGGAACTCCAGACTGCGTTCAACCGCATGGTCAACACCTATAAAATCCTTGACACCCTCTCAAAAGAAGACAACGAGTAATGATACTGAAATACGGGAATAATACGAGATCCGTACCGGTACCGGACGAAAGTAAGACTTAGCGACCGAATGAAAAGATACTGATAAAAAATGAGAACACGGGTAAACGAGGATTGAAGATGCTCAAACAAATCCTGAACAAATTTCTTATCTTAAACGACGTGCAGGCTGCCATCGTTATTCAGGAGAACGGGGAAATTATCCAGAGCATGAAATCCGGCATCGTGTTTAAAGAGGATCTTCAGGGTGTATTATCTGCTGTCATGCTCGATTCGAAAAAAACCGCGGCACAGTTCGGGAATGCCTCAATTTCCATGGTTTTTGTGGAGTTCTCCGATTATTTCCTGATCCTCGGGCCCATTATGGAAGAATTTTATCTTGCAATCATTGCAAAAAACACGGCAAATATCGGGCAAATCACGTATGAGATGAAGAAGAACCAGGATGCAATCGTGTCTCTGTTATGATTGACCAGTTACCGGAAGGAAATAGTATTGGCTGGATGCAGGCACCGCCGCAATGGATATTTACCCATACCGTCAGATTCATCGGAGTTGTGCGTGTGGTCATTCAGGACGGGGAGGGTTTCATCCTTATCAAGAAAGGAAAACCTCTGGTATATTATTTCAAACACGGCCGCATCGAACTCCGCGGACACGCAGCGCTGGATTATTTCAGCTCTCAGCCAACCATTGAAATCAACCTCTGCAGATATACCCCGGAAGAGTTCTCCCAGGCCCTCAAGATCTGTGATGTCGGAAAAACCGTACCGGAGACCGTAGACGTGCAGAAACAGGCTCCGGCCGTACCGGCGCAGGCAGGAGTTGTGGAAAAAACCATGGAGGACTCAACGGTGATAAGCCAGCCTGAGCAGCCCCCGCCCGTATTAACGGAAAAACCCGAATTGATGAGAAGAAATCCTGTGACCGCTGTTCCGGCAAAACCCGTGGCTGCGGTTACAGAAAGGCCGATCATCCCGGAGCCTGCGATTCTCGATGATCCGGATATAAAAATCATCGGTCAGATCAAGAAACTCAATGGTATCGTTGCCATTTCTGTGTTCAATGATGACCGGAATATCCTGCTCATGGGGGATGTCGAGATCGANNTCCATATGACACTCCAGATCCCGGAAGGCAACGTCATCGTCGCACCCTACCACGAGAACAATCTCTGTATCCTTACGACAAGGACTATTAACATCGGCCATATCCGCCGAATCCTCCGGGACCTCCAGCAGGACAGAAGCGGGGAAGTCATGGTGTAAGGTACCGGGGCTAGTGCTTTTTTTCATCGGAATTTCTTAATGCCAGAGCATGCCAACATAGGAACACACAACAGCATGTTCCGGTTTCCATGAAAGAAAGAACGGTCACTGCATTCTGCCCGGGCCATTTATCGGGCTACTTCAGGCGCGTTGAGGGTGAGTCGGTTGCCGCTACGGGAAGTCTCGGGGCCGGTATCGTGATCAGCGAAGGCGTCATGGCAACGGTCATCCCGGCAGATTCCACTTCAGTTTCCGTGAACCGGAAGGATGAATCAGGGAAGCTAATTTGTTCTTCCCGTGCATCACCGCCACTCGAATACATTCTTGGAAAACTCGGTGTTACCGTTTCGGTCAC
>PMKW01000184.1:0-13217 GCA_003157895.1 Methanoregula sp.
AAGAACAATATCTCCCAGCTCCCGGTGATCGAGCGGGGGATACCGGTCGGCTGCATATCCGAAGCGGTGATCGTGAAGGCTATCGAACAGCAGCGCCTGCACAAAACCCACCTGTTCACGGTCAGGGACTTCATGGAATCGGGGTTCCCCACAGTGCCACCGGACATGGACGTGGAAACGGTGATCAATATCCTCCAGCAGAACCATGCAGTGCTGGTGGTGGAAGGCAAAACAGCGCGCGGCGTGATTACCAAGCACGACCTTATTTCTTTGATCCTGTAAGAAGATCTGTCCGATTTTTTTTAAAATCCATCCATAGATTCAATTGCAGAATGCACGGATATACCATCTTAGATTTTTTCCGGCAATCCCCCTCAGGTTCGTTTCCCGTGTATTCCGTGCTATCCCCCGCTTGAGGGTATTATTACAGGATTGCCGCGATTGATAGAGCCCGGAGACCGGCACCTGCCTGTTCAGCAGGTACCGGAATTCCGGTCGTGGTGCCGGAGAGGCAGATCCTCCCCGTATCAGATGTTCTGCGCCGTTACAACGCTGTTTGCCGTATGCAGCACCAGTGGCCGGGGCATCCCGATTTTGAGCGCCTCTTTCAGTACTTCCTCCACGGTCTCCACCGGCACGAACACCAGTTCGTTACGGACATCCGCAGGCACATCCTGCAGGTCCCGTTCGTTCTCTCTGGGCAGGATGATCTTTTTAATCCCCGCCCTGTGGGCCGCGAGGACCTTCTCCTTGATCCCACCGACCGGCAGGACAGCACCGCTCAGGGTGATCTCGCCGGTCATGGCAAGGTCAGGGTCAGCGGTCTTTCCGGTAATCAGGGACGCGAGGGCGGTAAAGAGGGTCACGCCTGCCGACGGTCCGTCCTTGGGGGTCGCCCCGGAGGGCACGTGGACGTGGATGTCACTTGTCATGAAGTTAAAGCTGTTCTCCGCGTTTGCGAGCCGGGACCGTATGAGGGAGAGCGAGATCGTTGCCGATTCCTTCATCACGTCCCCCAGCTGGCCGGTGAGCGTAAGCTTGCCGGTCCCGGGCATGAACGTGCCTTCGATGAAGAGGATCTCCCCGCCGACCGGGGTCCACGCGAGACCGGTGACGACACCAGGGACCGGCTCTTTTTTAGCCACATCCTGCCGGATCTGTTCCTTTCCCAGGACAGCAGGGAGCTTGTCCGCTGTCAGGATAAACGGCAGTTCAGCAGTGCCGGAGACGATCTTCTCGGATACGTGGCGTGCGGCTTTCGCGAGCTGTTTTTTCAGCCACCGGACCCCAGCCTCGCGGGTGTACTTCTCGATGATCACCTTCAGGGCTTCATCATCCACCCGGAATTTATCGGCATCGAGGCCGTGCTCTTTTAAGACCTCGGGGATCAGGTGTTCCTTTGCAATGGCGAACTTCTCGTTCTTCGTATAGCCTGAGATCTCGATCAGTTCCATCCGGTCAAGGAGCGGTGGTGGGATCGTTGCAAGGGAGTTGGCGGTCGCGATGAACAGTACATCGGAGAGATCGTAGGGGACCTCGAGGTAGTGATCAGAGAAGGTGTTGTTCTGCTCCGGGTCGAGGACCTCGAGAAGGGCGCTCGCCGGGTCGCCCGCATAGGATGTTGCCAGCTTGTCGATCTCGTCGAGGATGAAGACCGGGTTCTTGGTGCCGGCCTTCTGGATGCCCTGGATGATCCTCCCGGGCAGGGCCCCTACATAGGTCCGCCGGTGCCCCCGGATCTCGGCCTCGTCCCGGACGCCGCCCAGGCTGATCCGGACGTACTTCCGCCCGAGTGCCTCCGCGATGCTTTTTCCCAGGCTCGTCTTGCCGGTGCCGGGCGGACCGGCAAAGAGGAGGATCGAGCCCTGCTTCTCTGCCCTGAGTTTCATGACCGCGAGGTGCTGGACGATCCGCTCCTTGACCTTCTCAAGGCCGTTGTGGTGGCTCTCGAGCACGCGCCTTGCCTCAGCGATATCGATGCTCTTCTTCTCCTCCGTCACCCACGGGAGGTCGAGCAGAAGGTCAAGGTAGTTCCGGATCACGGAGCTTTCATGGTTCTGGCTGCCGCCGGTCTCGAGTTTTTTTGCCTCCGCGAGCGCCTTTTTGCGGACATCGTCGGGCATCTTCGAATTATCTATCCGTTCGCGGTATCCGCCGTCGCCAGCAGTGCCGTCGCTCTCGCCCAGCTCTTCCTGGATCACCCTCAGCTGCTCCCGCAGCATTACCTCGCGATTCGACTTGCTCACCCGTTCGGTGACTTTTTTTGCCATCTCGATCCGGATGCCGATGTTCTCTTTTGTCTTCATGAGGAGCTCAAGGAACGTGATGTACCGTTCCCTGACCGAGACGATCTCAAGCAGCGCCTGCTTCTCCGCAAGGTGGACCGGCAGGAATGGCATGACGAACCCCATGATCTGGTCGGCAGTGTCCATCCGGTCGATAGGCTCGGTAAACTGTTCGGAGCCCGAAAAACGGCTGCTCATCTCGTGGATGGTGAGTTTGATGTCCGCGAGGATCCTCACCTTCAGATCGTCATCGAGATCCTGAACGTCCGGGACCGGCTCGTATATGGCATAGAACCGCCCGTCTTTTTCGCTCGTGGATACGACCTTCACCCGCTGCACGACATCCGCACAGATCACGTAGCCGTCATCAGCCGGCTGCACGAACGCGATATGAAACAGGTTGCCGGTCTTATAGAGCGATTCCGCGGTCAGTTCCTGGGGCCGGGTGCCGCTTTTCACGGTGACACCGATGGCATGTGCAATTTTCTCGTCTTTCATCGCTTCCAGCAGGAGCTCGCCGGTTGCCCGGTCGACCTGGAATTTTGTCCGGCTCCCGGGGTAGACGACAATCTCGAAGAGCGGTATTACGATCTTCTCTGGTGTTCCGTCCGTTTTTTCTGACTGCATGGTTTCCTCATTCATTTAGTTCGAATTTACCTAACTAAAGTCCGGGACAAAAAAATTACCCGATCTTCTGCAGGATCTTAATCAGGAGATCCAGTTCGTGTTCATCCAGTGAGTCGATCATTCGTTCAATCACCCTGTGCAGTGCGGCCTGTTCGGCCTGTGCGATTTTTTTCCCTTTGTCCGTCAGGCGGATATACAGGATCCTTCCGTCATCGCGGCAGGGTTCCCGGTACACGCACTCCATCCGGACAAACCTGTTGACCATCTCGGTGATCGTGGGTTTCGAGTTTTTCGTGATCTCGGCGAGCCTGCTGAATGTCACATCGCCCTGTTCATCGATGACTTTCAGGTATGCGATCTGTTTCACCGTCATATCCGAAAGCCCGCATTCGGAGAAGATAGAACAGGAGCATTCGTTCTTCATCATGAGCAGGTGATTTAACACTTCCCGCAGATGCTCGTCCCTCTCCATCATACTCCGTTCCTTCGTTAGTTAGGTTTTACCTAATAATAAATATGGCGGTCGGGGTATTTCCGGCTGTTCGTGCCTTCTGTACCTGCTTTCTGGAGGTTCAGACTGCAGGATCTGAGGCCTGATCCAGCTGATTGGTACCAAGTAATCCCTTTTTTACCCCGGAGGTTCATTATGAACGTATGTCTGCCTACTCCCGCCTTGTATTCTGCACAGCATGTACCGCACTGGTGATCATTTCCTGTATGGCTGCAGGATGTAATTCATTACCTGCACCTTCAGCAACAACGACACCACCTGCGTTCGCGGGAGGAGGTAATTCGATCACCATCAAGAATTTTGCATTCGATCCACCTGCCCTGACGGTAAAAGCCGGTACGGTTGTCACGTGGGTGAACAATGACCAAGCTCCCCATGCCCTTGCTTCTGATACTGGTTCCCCGGCAGCTTTTTTATCTGATACGCTCTCCCCGGGGGCATCGTTCACATTCACGTTTACCCGGCCGGGAACGTACCCGTATCACTGCTCGATCCACCCGTCCATGAAGGGAACGATCCTTGTGCAATAAATAATACATCCCTTTTTTTTACCTGCCAGCGGCGGAATTTCTGCAGTGACTCCCCCCGCATGGGGTCCCGGGAACAAATCTTTGCCCCGTCATCCAGCCCGGTTCGGACATCCCGACCGAAGTCATCATCATGATTTACGTGCAACCAATCAACAATTGAAAAGACTTTCATCGGGACGGATACAATGACTCACCCACAACTACCGGAACGACAGGATCCCCCGCGACCATTCCATACCCTCTCAGAAGAAGAACTCTTTTCCCTTCTTGGCAGCGGCCCGGGGGGGCTGACATCGGCACAGGCACAGGCAGGCCTTGCCCGCTTTGGCCCAAACGACATCTCCCGCATCCGGAAATCCCCGCTCATCTTCCAGTACCTTGGCCATTTCAAAAACCTGCTCGTGATTATCCTGCTCATCGCTGCGGCGATATCCCTGTCGGTCGGGGAGATCACCAACGCGGCCATCATTGTAATTATTGTCCTTGCCAGCGTTACCTTGAACTTCTTCCAGGAATACAAGGCAGGAAACGCGGCGGAGCTGCTGAAGCAGAAACTCGTCTCGAAAGCAACCGCCTTCCGGGACGGAATAAGGAAAGAATTGCCTGTCACCGATCTGGTCCCCGGTGATGTAATCTTCCTCGCTGCCGGGGATATCGTCCCGGCCGATGCCCGCGTACTGGACGAGCGGGATTTTTTCGTCAACCAGTCAGCACTGACCGGTGAACCGTTCCCGGTTGGAAAAACCGCCGGTCGGGAAGAGCCGGCAAAACCGCTCGCTGAGGCGGGTAACTATATCTTCCTTGGCACATCGGTGGTCAGTGGCACGGCAACGGCACTGGTCACCCTCACCGGGATGGCAACAGAGTTCGGCCATGTGGCAAAAACCCTTATCGCGCGTCCCCCGGAAACCGAGTTTGAACGGGGGTTGAAACAGTTCAGTTACCTGATGTCGAAGATCATCTTCTTCCTGGTTATTTTTGTATTTTTTATCAACGCACTCTTCCGGCACGGGGTGCTCGAATCCCTCCTCTTCTCTATTGCGCTCGCCGTGGGAATGACACCGGAACTGCTCCCGATGATCCTCTCCCTGAACCTGTCCAAGGGTTCGATTGCCATGTCGGCAAAAGGTGCGATTGTCAAGCATCCTGAATCGATCCAGAACTTCGGCAGCATGGACATCCTCTGCACCGACAAGACCGGTACCCTGACCGAGAACCAGATCGCCCTGGTCCGGCATCTCGATACGGAAGGAAACGACTGCGAAAATGTCCTGCTCTATTCGTATATCAACAGTTACTTTGATACCGGGCTAAAAAGCCCCCTTGACGAGGCTATCCTCCGGTACCGCCATATTGATATTGACCGCTACCGGAAGATCGACGAGATCCCCTTTGATTTCCAGCGAAAACGGATTTCAGTCATCGTCTCCACGGGTTCCGGTCGTCTTCTCGTGGCAAAAGGTGCTCCTGAAGAGATACTCCGTGTCTGTTCACAGCGGGAAAGGTGTGGTTTACCTGAACCCCTCACCGATGCCGGAAGGGAGAGCATCAATAAAATCTACGAAGACCAGAGTGAGCAGGGGTTCAGGACGCTCGCGGTCTGCTACCGGTCCCTGTCGGCAGATCAGACTCATTTTTCCCCAGCCGATGAAAAGGACATGGTCCTTGCCGGGCTGATCACTTTCATCGATCCTCCCAAGGAGAGTGCCCGCGATTCGATCCAGCTTCTGGCCCGGTCCGGTATCGAACTGAAGATCCTGACCGGGGACAACGAGCGGGTTGCGAAAAAAACCTGCGAACTGATCGGGCTTCCGGTAAAAGGTACCCTGAGCGGAGCCGAGGTCGAACAGATGGATGTCGAGACCCTGTCGAGGGTCGTCGAGGGCGTGACTATCTTCTCCCGCATGACTCCGGCGCAGAAAAACCGTATCATGATCGCCCTCCGGTACAATGGCCATGTTGTAGGGTACATGGGGGATGGTATAAACGACGCCCCCTCCCTCCGGGAGGCCGATGTCGGCATCTCGGTGGAAAACGCTGTAGATATTGCAAAGGAATCTGCCGATATAATCCTTTTGAAAAATGACCTGCGGATCCTCAATGACGGTGTGCTCGAAGGCAGGAGGACCTTCGGGAACACCATGAAATACATCCTTATGGGGACAAGCTCCAATTTCGGGAACATGTTCTCGGTTGCCGGTGCCTCGCTCTTTTTGAAATTCCTCCCCATGCTCCCCGTCCAGATCCTTTTGAACAACCTCCTCTACGATATTTCGGAGTCTGCCATCCCGACGGATAATGTCGACGACTCCTATACAAGATCCCCGAAAAAGTGGGATATTGAGTTTATAAAAAAATACATCCTGGTCTTCGGCCCTATCAGCTCAATTTTTGATTTCATTACATTCTTTATCCTGCTCTTCATTTTCAGCGCAGATGCCTCGCTTTTCCAGACCGCGTGGTTCATGGAGTCGATCTGCACCCAGACGCTCGTGGTATTCGTGATCCGGACCCGGGTCGTTCCATTCTATAAAAGCAGGCCAAGCGGGCTGCTCACGTTCACCACACTCCTGATCGTTGTCATCGCCTGTATCCTGCCGTTCACGGTGATTGGCAGCATCTTCGGATTCGTTCGCCCGCCGCTCGCATTCTTTGTGGTGCTGGCAGGACTGGTTCTCGGCTATATTGTGATTGTTGAACTGGTGAAAGGCTGGTTCTACCGGAAGTACTCGGTATTTATCGAGAGGAACATCGTGCAACCGGTGCGCTCATAAGGAGATGATGGGGAAAACGGGACAGGTGACAGGAAACTGGCCGGGGGATGGAACTCTCCGTCGCCCATCGTGCCATCGGGAGTATAAACCAGGTTTTCCCGGGTTTGCCGGTTCCCCGTTCCGGTCATCTGGTTACCGCCATGGACAAGGACATAACCGGACCTCCCTGAATATCCTCCGAACTGATAGTTCTCATACGGTATTATTTTTTGATTTAACAGATTGCTGTTGGAGGGAGAGGATTAAAAAAGTAATCTCTACCAGCCTCAGCTGCCCTCAAAGAGCGGGATCAGCCAGGGCCGGCGATCCGGGACAACAGGCTTCGTTCCTGTTCAATCCTTGGCCCACGTGGTCCCGTTGCCATGCACTGTGAAGTAATTATTGTTCTCTCCCGACAGGCCGTTGGGATTGGTGACCACGATATCCCAAGTCCCGACCTTTGTCGTATTGGGAAGATTGAAGGTGCAGGTCATGCTTGAAGACGAGGCGAATGTGACCGCCGTTGCCGTAATACTGCTCTCGCCCGAATGGCGTAGCAGGGCTGTGAGGCCGGATTCGAATTCTGATCCCGTAACTTCTGTGGATACGGTCGTTCCCGCTTCTCCTTCACCGGGATCCATCGCTTTGATCGAGGGTCTGGCAGTAGATGAGGTTGTCGTCACAGCCGCCGTTGTGGTCGTTGCGGTCGTTGTTCTGGTGGCGGTCGTTGTCACTGCCGTGGTTATGGTAGTTGGCGCTGCGGTCGGCACTGATGAAACAGTCACATGCGCGATTTTCACGGTATCCACCTTTTCCATAACAGCACGCTGTGACATCTCTGTATTGGAGTTTTCACGGTACCCCCATGACCCGTCAGTGTTCTTATAGATGAGTGCCCGTGAATAGGAATCGCTTGCGGAATCGTAACTGACAACCAGCCATGCGGGGGATTCACTGCCGGTTGCACTCCGTACGATATCGCCGGCGGTAAACAGCGGGCCCGTCGTTGTCATGGCAGCAACAGTGTCTGACGTGCTACCGGAAGCCGTCTGATCCGAATTGTCTGAACATCCCGCCATAGATATCCCGATGACAAGGAAAATACTGAGTATAATGAAGATCTTCGCTGAACGTTCCATGCACAATGATCATTCTGGAGGATATTAAGAATTGTTAATGGTTTATCAGATAGTTCTGGGTCTCCCGTCAATCTCCCTCGATCAGGTTCCCGGTCATGGGCCGGTGCCTGGGGGGGTGTCCCGCCCGTGCCGGTGTACCGGCTGAGTGGGGCGGGCTGAACCAAGAGCGGGACAGGGTTCAACCCGGGTGAGAGCAAGGGGGCAATTGCAATTCCTTCCCAAAGGAAAAACCGGCTAAGCAGATGCCATAAAATGCCGGGAAAAGAACCGGGCGGGAAACCCCGTGTACAGAACCCCGTTTCCCGGTTATATCGTTATCTTTCTGAAAAGGAAGGCCCCGATGATCGTCATTGCCAAGCTGAAACCTCCGATCACGGCAAAACAGACCACCGGGCTTATCTGGGATACGCCGGTCAGGCCGTACCGTATCCCTTCCACACCATACGTGAGGGGATCGAGAAGGGTAACCGGCACAATCCATGCAGGTAACGAGCTGATCGGGAAAAGCGCCCCGGACAACCCGAATATCGGGAAGATGACAAAGTTCATGATCAGCTGGAACCCGGTCATGTCCTCCATCCTCGATGCTATGGCAATGCCAAAGGCGGTAAACGAGATACCGATCAGCACCATGAACACCAGCGCTAACAGGAACCCGGCCGCATCTGAAACGTGAAGCCCGATGAACAGGGAAATGACAAGGATCATGAACCCCTGCAGGACTGCGGTTGTTGCCCCGCCGGCAGTCTGGCCCAGCATGATCTCCAGCCGCGAGACCGGCGCAACGAGCGTCTCTTTTAAGAAGCCGAACTGCTTGTCCCAGATGATCTGGATACCGGAGAAGACAGACGTGAACATGACGCTCATCGCAACCATCCCCGGGACCAGGAATACGATATAATTCCCGCCAAGCCCGGGCAGCTGGACTACGGAGTTCAAGCCGAAACCCAGGAAGAGCAAAAAGAAGAGCGGCATGCTGATGCTGCCGATGATACGGCTCTTTGACCGGATGTACCTCAGCATATTCCGGACCCAGATGGTATAGATGATATCCATGGTCTAGTGCCTCATCATTTTTATGTGCATGCGCATGTTCTCCTTCTGGCCGGCTTCCTGTTCCCGGATGGTCTTCCCGGTAAAGGAGAGGAAGACATCCTCAAGGGTGGGTTTGTGGATGGTAATCGACGTGATCGGGATCTGCCGGGTGTTGAGGAGCGTGACAATACTGCTGACGTACTGGTCGGCATTTTTCAGGCTGACGACCACGTTGTCGGTGTGGGTTTCTACCCGGACGACCCATGGTTCTTTGAGGGCTGCAGCAACGGCTGCCGGGTCGGGGGATCCGATGGTCACGAGGTCCCCGCCAAGCCCATCCTTGAGGTTTTTCGGTGTATCGATTGCAATGATTTTTCCATGGTCGATGATGGCGACCCGGTTGCACAACCGGTCCGCTTCTTCCATATAGTGCGTCGTGAGGATGATCGTGATGCCTTTCTCCTTTGCGAGCGTGGCGATGTACTGCCAGAGGTGGTTGCGGGTCTGCGGGTCAAGGCCGAGTGTGGGTTCGTCGAGGAAGAGGACCGCAGGGTGGTGGAGCAGACCACGGGCGATCTCAAGGCGCCGCCGCATCCCGCCGGAGAAGGTCTTGACAATATCATTTCTGCGATCGTTGAGTTCAACCAGTGTGAGGAGCTCGGTGATCCGTTGGTTCCTTATCTCTTTTGGGATCCGGTAGAGCCGGCCATGGAAGTCCATGTTCTCCCATGCCGTGAGTTCCTCGTCAAGGCTCTGGTCCTGGAAAACGATGCCGATGGATTTTCGCACCCCGTCCGGGTCCTTTTTGATATCGATGCCATTGACCGTTGCCGAACCGGAAGTAGGGGTGAGCATGGTGGCAAGCATCGAGAGGGTCGTGGTCTTCCCGGCGCCATTGGGGCCCAAAAGTCCGAAGATCTCCCCTTGTAGGATATCGAACGATATATTGTCCACGGCGACAAGATCGTTAAAATGGCGTGTTAAATTTTTTATCTGCAGTGCGAAAGTCATGCTATCGTATCCATTTTCCGGCCTGCCGGGAGATATGGCTGTATCGTATTGCACTGTTCTATTAATACGCTTGTTATGGGAACAACAAAGAGGACAGCGCCGGGCCGGCTCTCGCGTGACGGTGCAGCCGTAGGCCGGTATCGGGGATGGTTCTCCTTCGGGCCGGTATGGCGGGACGGGACTCAGCAAACGTCATCGTTTAAAGGGGAGGAGGCTGAAGGAGATCCTGTCCTGCCGGTGCCTGCACCCAAATGTTAACAAAATATCCCGCCCTATGTCCCTCTGCTGATACCGGTGAAACAACGCTACCCGTTCCTGATATCCATTCCCCACGGCGGGACAGAAGTCCCGGATCCCGCCCGCCCGCTGCTGCTTCTTACGGAGGAGGAGCTGCGATATTATTGCGATCCCCTGACCCGTGTCGTCTTTGGCTATAAGGACCGGGTCGCCGCTTATATCGATACCCCGATCTCCCGCATGGTTGTCGATCTCAACCGTCCCCCCCTGCCGCTCCCTCTCCATGATCCTGATGGGATCATCAAGCTCAGGACGATCGATGGGAAGGAAGTCTGGTGTCCCGGGCAGGTACCGGATATGCACCTTATCCACTGCCTGCTCATGACCCACTACTTCCCGTTTCACCAGCAGATCGATGAGCTCATCGATCGGCACCCGGTCGGGATTGCGTTCGACTGCCATTCCATGCTCCCGTACGGGTCAGAGAACCAGAAGGATGCAGGGAAAGTACGCCCCCTTATCTGCCTCGGGAACAACGGCGACCGGCAAGGGAGGGCACGCAGGGGGAGCATCGCCACGTGCAGCAGGGAATGGATTGCCGTGCTTGCCGGTATTTTTGAGGAGGAGTTCCCGCAGGAGAACGCGGTCGCCCTCAATAACCCGTTCTCCGGCGGATTTATTGCAAACGCCCATTTCTGGCATAAGGGTATCCCCTGGATCCAGATCGAGATAAACCGGGCACTCTATGAACAGGTGCCATCTTCCTCCCTCCCCGGACAGGAAACAGAGGAGCGGGCACTCCTCTTAAGAGAAACTATCTGGAAGGTACTGACAGTATTCTGGGATCAGGTCCATAACTGACAGGTCCGCCGCAATATTTTTAAAAAAGGCTTTCTGCACGGCCGGGGATGAATAATCTAAAACCATAAATATGCCTGCGATATACTACTGCCCATGAGGGAGCAGAAAGAAAGCGTGCGAAAGATCCTGCGCCAGAAAAAAGAGGCAATGCTGCCGGAAGAACGGCTGAGTAAAAGCCAGCGGATCTGCCGTCATCTCATGAACGTCATCAGCGATGGTGAAACAGTCATGGTCTTTACGTCAAAAGAAAAAGAGGTCAATACCCGGCCACTAATCATGGCACTGTTCGGGCAGGGAAACCCGGTTGTTGTCCCGATTATTGTCAAAGAAGACTATAGTCTCCGTCTCTCCTATTTACGTGATTTTTCTGCACTCGTACCGAGCACGTTTGGCGTTCCTGAACCCATAGGGTCCGAGATTCCTGCTGCTGCGGATGACATTGATACGATCATACTCCCGATGCTCGGGTTTGACCGGAAGGGGGGGCGGATCGGGTACGGTGCCGGCTATTATGACCGGTTCTTATCAAAAAACCCCGGCCTGCGGAAGATCGGGATCGCATTTGCCTGCCAGGAAGTAGACAACCTGCCGGTCGATGAGAATGATATCCGGATGGACGCTATCATAACTGAGGACGGCATGGTGTATCCTGACGGGGGGACAGGCAGTGGAGATCAACGGCACCGGGATACTTGACACCTTTGCAGAAGCTTTCCCGGTCTGGCTCTCAAGGGTCATCATTACGGCAGCAACACAGGAATGGGCGTATAAGGCAGCTGCCTGCGCAACAGGATTTGCGACATCCCGGATCGGGTGCCCCTGCGAAGCGGGGATCGAACGCAGCCTCTCTTCAAAAGAGACCCCGGATGGCAGGCCGGGGGTCTCGATCCTGATCTGTGCTGACAAGAAGAACATGCGATCCAATGTCGCCGGCAGGATCTCCCAGTGTATCCTGCCCACGCCGACTGCTTCTGCCTTTGATGGTTTTCCCGATGCTGCTTTCCGGTTTTACACAAAAATGCACTATTTCGGGGATAAATACGAGGAGCGCTGCATGGTTGGTGGCAGGAATTGCTGGAAGATCCCGGTTATGGAAGGCGATTATGTGGGGGAGGAGCGTTTCGGAACCGTAAAAGGCATTGCCGGAGGCAACTTCCTGGTCATGGGTAAGGACCAGCAGTCGGCACTTTCCGGTGCTGTTGCTGCCGTGGAAAAAATAACCGGGACGGGGGGTGTCATCACCAGTTTTGCCGGTGGCATCGTTGCCAGCGGTTCCAAGGTGGGGTGCAGTAATTACCGTTTCCCGATGCCGGCAAGCACCAGCCATCTTTTATGTCCGACCTTAAAGGGCAGAATCCCCGGTTCGCTGGTCCCCGACGGCGTGACTTCCCTCTATGAGATTGTCCTGAACGGCATTGACGAGATCTCCCTTAAAAATGCGATGAGGACCGGTATCCAGGCTGCAGCGGAGACCGGGACTGTCAAATATATCGGGGCATCAAATTTTGACGGGAAACTCGGCCAGTACCGGATCGCTCTTCACGAGCTTTTCCGGTGACCCGTTACCGGGGAGAATCGTCCTGCGATCTCCGGCTGGTAAGGATTGCCTCCCCGGAATGACGACGGCTAGGCTGATGAGAAAACAGGGGGAATCAGGTTCATGATACGGTTGTTGAGTTGCCGGCCTGCGGCCATGCAACCACAAACCGCCATCCTGTCAGCGGGTCTGACCGGAACCGGGCCATATAGTGAACCCCCCCGTCGTCATACTCCGCGGTACCGGATTCCTGTGAACGTATCGTGCCGATTGCCCGCCCGAATGAAGTCTCCGGTCCGATCGTTGTTACGTTCCGGGATATCTGCCCCTTATCCGAATGGAGGGCGAATTTGCTTTCGGTATCGATAGCATAGAAAATGTATGGCCCGGGCATCTCAGAACGAAGCGTATCGGTCAGCGTGTCAAGGTATAGAGACGCTCCTGCAACGCCGGTCACCCCCTGCTGATTCCTGACCGGAACTGCTACAATGGCGGCATTTTTACCCGTTGCATGGCTCACGACCACAATCCCCACGGATTCATTGCCGGCAAGTACGACGGGGAAATAGGACCGGGTTTTCAGGTTGGCGCTCGCAAGGCCATCAGAAACGGTATAATAGGAGCCGTCAGGAAGCGCGTACCATGGGAGGGCATCGGGCTCCTTTTCTTCGAGCGTGGCCAGCAGCGGCCG
>PMKW01000184.1:13275-24352 GCA_003157895.1 Methanoregula sp.
TCTTCATCGCGTCGAGAGCATCCTGCCAGCGGGTGATTACAGTGTCGGGAGTGTCATTACTGAAGGCGATGTATAACGGGACTGTCCGTACCGGGTAGAGTGCAACGAACGCGGACGGATCGATTCCCTCTTTTTTGGCGATATCGGCCGCGTCTGCGCTGCTCCCGAGCCAGAGGTCTGTTGTTCCTGCCATCAGGTTGCGGAGGCATTCGGCGTCGCTTTCGCAGGTCGTGATATTTAAAAACCGGTTCTCCAGCAGGAACTGGTACCGGGCGTCATCTTCCACTACGCCGGTACGCCCGGCTTTTTTTGCCGCCTCGAGGCTGCCAACCTGCAGACCGGAACCGTTCCGTGCATAGAGCANNGCTTTCTGGTTCAGCCGTATGAGTATATCGTTTACCACTTCCGTTGACTGCCCGGCTGCATTCCCGTCTGCGCCGGCGTAATTAAAAGGAGGAAATTCCTCGGTGATGATCCGGAGCCCGGCATCCGTTGCCGGACCTGCCGTTTCCCCGCTTTTATTGGTTTTTTCTGCCGGCCCCGGCGTGGTACAACCGCACGCGATTGTAAAACCCAGAACGATACATACAACAACAATAAAGTACCCTGCATTTTTCATGCTCTGTTCTCCCACTCAATGCACCACAGACTGTTCCTGATGAAAATACTGCGGCCGGCAGCATTAAAAAGTATCCGGTATCTTCCCTTCCGTTGGAAACGGCGGGGGTGCTGATTGAAAGAAGAGCCGACTTTTCGCTTCCGGTAGGACCAGAACAGTCGCAGACAGCTGTGCAGCCTTAAGCCGGGGGTGGCGTCCCTTGCGGGCCGGCCGGGTGGGGGGTTTAAGCTTACCGGACCGCCTAAGGGGGCAGCCTCCCAAAAACCTTATCCCTCTCCCGCAACCACATCCCAGTATGCCAATACTGAATCTGAAAACAGCACTCCTCCTGGTGCTGATCATCTTTCTTGCCGTACCTGCTCTGGCCCTCGTCCCGCCCGGCAGGATCACGGTTTACTCAACACCGTCCGGGGCACTTGCCTGTATCGATACTCAGCACTGCGATATCACGCCCGCGACATTCACGGCCGATGGCAATACCTGGCATACGGTTGTTGTCACGGAGTATGGATACCAGAATTGGACCGGCACGGTATATGTGACTTCAGACCAGATCAGCATGGTCGATGCCTCCCTGGACCTGAACCCCGATTCCACCGCCATCCGGGTCTCCGTGATGCCGGGCGGCGGGACAGTCTGCCTCGACAACAGCCAGTGCCAGGCGAACGTGACCGGTAGCATCGGGAGTGTACTGTTTACGGGCGTGAGCCCGGGGTACCATACCCTCTCGGTCAGGAGCCCGGCCGGGTACGAGGACACGATAAAGCTGGTGCAGGTAACCCTGGGGAAGATCACTGACGTCAGCATCACGCTGAATCCGGTCGGAATTCCGGTGACCCTGGTTACTCCGGTAGCCACGGCTGCCCCGGAAAATTGGGCCACCGGCAACATCAGGGTCTACGTTGACCGGACCGGCAGCACGATCTGCATCGATACTGTCGACTGCTTTGTCAATGTGGGCGGAACTCCCGGGCCGGGGACCGGGACCACGGTCTTCAATGAGGTTTCCGTGGACGTGGTACACACCATCAGCGTTTCCGCAGACGGGTACAAGCCCGTATCCGCGAATGTCACGGTCAGTGAGGACGAGATCAGTACCGTAGATATCAAGTTGCAACCGCTCGCAAAGGAGACAACTTCCTCCTTGACGCTTACCCCGACACAGCTGCCCACGGAATCCAAACCCCAGCCAACCCGGGCCGGGCTGGATGTACTACCGGTCATCGGGGCGCTGGCCCTGTGCGGTATAATTTTCCTCTTCCAGAAAAAGGGAGAATAATTCTTTTTTCCTCCGCGGTACGAGAAACTGCGGGTCTCCCGCAGGTAATGAAATCCATGATGCCCTGGCAAGAACGGGGCACTGCCTATGCAATAACCTGCTTTGTCTGGAACTTGGGCCGGACCTTCTCGGAATAGTATTTTCCAATCTCGCCGGAATGCATGAGATCCGTAAAGACTTTTAAAGGTACGCAGGAATACTGGTACACAAGGCCTGAGGTAAATTCTATTTCCAGGGTTTTTGTGCTCTCATCATATCCCACGGAGCGCAGGATCCGGGATTTAACGGGCAATCTTTCCACGAATATCACTATACGTTTACACGTGCGCCGAAGGGTTAAGGGTTTTTATAAAAAGTATGGGTGGATGGCACTGCGCTGGTTTTTATATTCCAGCGGGGTGTTGCTGCCGGGGACGGCTACCGGTGGGACTGTATGCTCTTCAAGAGGATCGTATGAGCAGGCTTAACCCTGGCAATTGATAAGGGGGGCGGGGGGTCTTTTAAAAATTCCGGGTAGAAGGCTGGAAATTAGTTGAAAATTTTAAAGCAGGATCTGAGTGAGTGAAAAATAATTGAACAGGAGGAGAAAAGGTGATGATACATTTTTGAGCGGGGGTATGACGCTGCCAATTTTTCCCGGCAGGGGGCGCCTGAACTGGTTCCTTACCGTGGGACTATCGGATAGGATATCCGGTTACGATACGCGTGGCAGTTCCCGTTTTTTTTCAGCCAGCTCTACCAGGAGTTCCATCTGGATCTGCTGGATCTCCAGAAATCGCTGTCCCTGGATTGTCAGGAGATGATCAATTTTCTTATGGAGCCGGTGAATCTCGAGTTCAGTGTGGACGGACACCAGGTAATCGCGGTCTGCGTGGAGCCGGTCCCGAGTCTCCTGCCGGTTCTGGCTCATGATGATGACGGGGGCCTGGATCGCGGTGAGGATCCCCAGCACCAGATTAAGCAGGATGAAAGGATACGGGTCGAACGGCCGGGACAGCAACAGATAGGTATTCAGTATTACCCACAGGAAAATCAGGCTGGCAAACACTGCGATAAAGAACCAGCTGCCGGCAAAATCGGCAATTTTATCGGAGATATGCTCGCCAAAGGTCAGCTTCTTCTCATACTCGGTATAATCATTTTTCGGGAGATGATCCTCTTGGGGTATGTCGTTTTTACCCGTCCCTTTGAGCTCGGCGCACTCATTGTTCTCGCACTCCAGAGCATGCCGGACGTATGCGATCATGAACCGGCCGAGATCCTCATGACAGATATACCCTCCGGGCGACCACCCCGGATAGTCCTGTATAATGAGTCCGGCTAGCGATGCACGAACTGAAGATGCAGGCACAAGATCGTCTCTCGTTTTATTTTTCCCGCAGATCTGGCAGGGAAACGTTTCCGGGTCAGCCATTCCTTACCTCTTCCAGATATCAATGGATCCGGAACGGATATATACAAAGGGGCCTTTTTCCTGGTCGAAGACAGGAGCCAGCATGGCGGTGCAGCGGTAAGCCGGTCGCGATCCGGGTTGCGAAGGGTTTACCGGAATTCGTACGCACCCATACCGAGATTGCCCCAGTACCAGCTCTGGTGGAGGATAGTGCCCTTCGCACCCGGCCCGGCTGCGCCGAGTGCGGAGAGCAGGGGCATGAAGTGATCGGGATAGGGCTGGGCATGAGTTGCGGATGGCGCGAGATTACGGTAGCGGACAAGGCTGTCCATGTCGCCGGAAGTTACCGCACGGTTCAGCCACTCGTTGAAAGCAAGAGCCCAGGTGCCCGTCGGGATTCCTTTGCCAAGGGCTACCGTCGGGTCGCCAAGCGGATGGACTGCCCCGCCGCTCCCGATGATGAGCACTCCCTCATACCTGAGCGGGGCTATCGCTTTCCCGAGCGCAAAGTGGCGTGCGGGATCGAGATGGTTCTGGATGGAGAGCTGGACCACCGGAATACCCGCAGAAGGGAACATCAGCATCAGGGGTACCCATGCCCCGTGATCGAGACCACGGCCGGTGTCGGTGTCGCAGGGAAGCCCTGCAGCCTCCACAAGACCGGCAACTCTCCGGGCGAGGTCCGGATCTCCCTGCGCCGGGTAGGTGATCCGGTAGAGTTCCTGAGGAAACCCGGAGAAATCATGGATGGTTAAGGGTTTCATTATGGCATTGACGACTGGCCCGGGGGTGTTCCAGTGAGCGGAGATGCAGAGAACCGCGTTGATTTCCGGGAACCTGTTACCGAGGCTGGCAAGGAACCTGTGGGCCGGCACGTCAGGTTCGAGCGGCAGGGTCGGGGCACCGTGCGAAACGAAAAGGGCAGGGAGGGGTACCGGAGTCATGAGGGAGTGTGGATCCGGGAAGTAAAAAAGGCGGCTGATCATACCGGTTCCTGTATGGCGAAGCCTCTGACAGGAGGGTCGGGACCCGCTGGCATTTCCCTGCCATGAATCCTCCCGGATTCAGTGCCGGCAGGCAGGGGCAGGTAATCTCAATGGCTGGTGACCGGCTTGTCAGGAGTGTAAAAATACTTAACCGAAAAGATCCAACAAAAACCCGTTACCCGGAGCGTGTTTTATTCCCAGAGAACCAAAAGGCCCGGTGACTGATACGACAAGCGATGTGCCGCTCATCTGTCATACTCCTGACGCGCCGGTCAGTCATGCCGGTAAACGCATCGTGCTTTTGATTGCCATACTTTCCGGGTTTCTTACCCCGTTTGACGGCTCTGCGGTCAATATTGCGCTGCCGGCCATGGCTGCGGAGTTCCACATGGACGCGATCTCGCTTTCCTGGGTTGCAACCGCATACCTCCTTGCCGCCGCCCTCTTCTTAGTCCCGTTTGGCAGGATAGCAGATATTTACGGAAGAAAACGGATCTTTCTGTATGGTATTGCGATCTTCTCATTCTCTTCCCTTGTCATGACGATGGTGCCCGCCACCGGCCTGCTCATTGCGATCAGGATCCTCCAGGGGTTCGGAGGGGCCATGATCTTCGGCACAAGTATCGCCATCCTCACGTCAGTTTTCCCTCCGGGCGAACGGGGAAAAGCGCTGGGGATCTACACAACCGCCGTGTATTCCGGCCTGACCCTCGGGCCGTTCCTGGGAGGCGTACTGACCCAGTATTTCGGGTGGAGGAGCATCTTCCTTGTCAACGTACCCATCGGCATTATTACCTGCATTCTCATCCTCTGGAAACTGGACGGCGAGTGGGCGGAGTGCGTGGGCGAGCGCTTCGATCGTGCCGGTTCGGTTATCTATGCCGGTGCCCTTATTGCGGTGATGTACGGATTTTCCCTTGTTCCGGATAGTACGGGCATCGTCCTGATTGGTGCCGGCATCATCATTTCGATCATCTTTGCCCTGTACGAGATGCGGGTTCCCGCACCGGTTCTTGATATGCGCCTCCTTTTCAGGAACCGGGTCTTTGCCTTCTCGAATCTTGCTTCGCTCATCAACTACAGTGCAACCTTTGCCGTAACATTCCTCTTAAGCCTCGATCTCCAGTATACCAAGGGATTCTCTCCTGAATATGCCGGCCTTATCCTGATTGTCCAGCCGGCGGTCATGGCACTTGTCTCACCTGTTGCCGGACGGCTCTCCGACCGGATCGATCCACAGATTGTGGCATCGGCGGGCATGGGATTTACCGCCATCGGCCTCTTCCTGCTGGTCTTTCTTTCGGAATCGACCCCCCTTTGGTACATGCTTGCCTGTCTGGTGGTGCTCGGGCTGGGCTTCGGGCTGTTCTCCTCGCCCAACACAAACGCGATCATGAGCGCGGTAGAAAAACGGTACTACGGGGTCGCATCAGGCATGAACGGGACGATGCGGCTCGTGGGTCAGATGCTCTCAATGGGTATAGCGATGATGCTCTTTTCCCTTATCATCGGCCGGGTTGAGATCACCCCGGCGTACTATCCCCGGTTTATCGAGAGCCTCCATTACGCATTCGTCCTCTTCACGATATTCTGTGTTTTTGGGATCGCCGCATCGCTCATGCGGGGGAAGCAGCAGCCGGTGTGAAGAGGGGGTACCCGGCCGGAGGAGTGTATCCCTCCGGTTTCCCGGTCTCTGTCAGCGCACTCCCTTGCGGGGGCCGGTGCCGCAGCGTTCCCTCAGAAAATTTTATTACTACCCAGGGGGTAAGGATTCCCGTATGCCAGAACCCCCTGCCGGATCCGGAGGGAGAGAACCATGATATCCGATAATGCATCCCCGGGAGATCGTCCTGCAGCGAACCATTCCCTGAAAGGAAAACAACATGATGGCAGACAAATAAAAAAGAAACCCTCCCAAAAAAAGAACAAGCCGGCCGCGCCTGTCATCAGGCCCGGATGCATCCTGATTGATGGGCAGGGATCCTGTCCGGAATGGAATGAACTTCTGGAAAAGTACCCGATGATCGATTCGGTGCAGCGGGAGGATTTCCCGGACCATGGCGCCAGTTTTACCTATCTTGCGCATTTCTACCGCACCTGTAATACTGCAGAAGAAAGTTCCCGTGCACAGGAAGAGTTCGAGGATTTTTTCCGAGCGATTGGGTACAGCTGCAATTACTCAGGGAATTTTGAATCCCGCTGGTTTGAGGGAATCGGCATGCGCATCAGGTAAGGTTCGGGATGCCGGGCGTGAACAAAAAAGGGGCCGGGCAGGATATTTTTTTCCTGCGGTTTTTTTGAAAAATTTGTTCTGGAGAAAACCTCTTTTCAAGTGATGATCTCCCCCCTTGCGCCAACCCTGTCCCCATGGGGGGCTCATGGCGCATTGCGATGCCCCGGCATGAGCTGAACGGGAAATTTCTCCACGATAGCATACAGGTAATACGGCACAATCGCAACCGGGGGAAGCTATAGCGGAGGGGGCAGAACCTAAAAGTGCGTCATAATTAATATCAAATGATTTCTCCAGAGGAGAAAAACACTGAACATTTTTTATGGGATTTTGTTTATTTTTTTTGTGTGAGGCTGAAACCGTCGGATCTTTTTTTGGCCAGGAATATTTCTTACCCACCCAGCCGGAACGAACCGGGGGGGAAGTGGTAGAAATATTCCTCATAAACCTCGGAAGCATAGGTATCAGGAGGTGGGGAATAGGGTTTTGGGGTGTACCCGAGAATCTTACGGAGATCCTGCCGGACAAAAAAGGAGCGGCGGGAGACGATTGCACGCTGGTCCTTCACCCGGACGGGAAGCCGGTGGATATGCTGGTGGCAGAGATGACAGACAATAAGGATACGGGTCGAGGGATCCCGTTCCATCTCCCGGTAACAGCGCCGGGAGATCCGGTGGATCTCAAGGAACGAGAGCGCGAAGTATTCAGAGCAGAGTTCGCAGTTCCCCTCAACGGCAAGTTTGAGCTTTTTTTCCTGCACCGGTGTCAGTCCGGGATATTCGGACACCTGCATAATACATCACATCCCGGTGATCCATTCATTAAAGATATGATCTCGCATCTCATAGGAAAATTTTTCGATCGTGTCCTGTACGAGAGCCGGTACCCGGCTGGAGAAGGTTGCGAGGATGAGAAGAATGCATCAGCATTCTCCGAAGATCGGTTTACACCAGCCTTCTCTTTGTCGAAGTCTGATGATCTCTCTGCTGTTGAAGATCGTTCTGAAAAATTTTCAAAATTGCACTGGAAATAAAGGTTATCTGGGCTGCATCCGTATATTAGGTACCAGATAATATTCAGGCTCGTAAACCCATTTTTGGATTTCACGCAGTATCTGGTTCTGCCTGAATCTGTCCTTCAGCATCTGGAAGGCATGCACCACCCCATGACCGTATCTGATTTTGTGACTTAGCAGAGATTAACGATGAATGCCATCTGATATCAGAAAAAAGTTCCTGGTTTTTCCCGGCCGGTTGTGTCTCTTATAGATGATAAAAGGCAAAAAACCGGATATATTGTTTGGAGAAATGGGGAACAAGCGATTTCAAACAGATCGTGCCGGACACCACGGAATCCGGCACGTTAATGAGGAGATGTTCATATGGATTTCAATACTTCACTCTTACCAGCGTTAAAAACCGGAAGTATAGTTCTCGGCCCGGCAATGACTGAGAAATGTATCAATGAGGGCACAGCCCGGATGATCATTGTTGCGCGTAATTGCCCGACAAGCATCAGAACAAAAATTTCCCGAAACAAGAATGCGTTCATTCACACCTTTGAAGGTTCCAGCCTGGCACTCGGGATCGTATGCGGAAAACTGTTTTCTGTGAGCACGCTTGCGATCATCAACCCCGGCGAATCGGCTATCCTCTCCTTTATGCGGGGCATGATCTGATCGGGATAACCGTAACAGTGACGGTTTACCCGCCGGTATCGCAATCGAAATAAAAAACGGGATTAGAGAACGATCTCGATATCCAGTTTTTCTGCCAGTTCCTTGTACCGGTTTCTTATGGTGACCTCGGTCACACCGGCAACTTCCGCAACTTCGCGCTGGGTGCGGCGCTCCCCGCCCAGGAGGGAGGCGATATAGATCGCCGCTGCCGCGACACCCGTCGGCCCCCTGCCGCTCGTCAGTTCACGCTCGGAGGCCAGCCGGAGAATCTCGATGGTCCGGCTCTGGACCTCTCCTTTGAGGGTGAGACCCGAGCAGAACCGGGGCACGTAGTCCAGCGGGGAGGTTGGCAGGAGCCTTAAGCCAAGTTCACGGGAGATGAACCGGTATGTCCTGCCGATCTCTTTTCTCGAGACACGGGAGACTTCCGCAATTTCATCGAGCGTGCGGGGCACGCTGCACTGCCGGCAGGCGGCATAGAGCGTTGCTGCTGCAACACCTTCGATACTCCGGCCGCGGATCAGGTTCTTGTCGACTGCATCACGGTAGACCATGGCGGAGCTCTCGCGGATGTTCCTTGGCAGGCCCAGTGCGGAGGCCATGCGGTCCAGTTCCGAGAGTGCGAACGCAAGGTTCCGCTCGGTCGCGTTGCTGACACGGATCCGGCGCTGCCACTTGCGGAGACGATAGAGCTGGGCCCGGTTCTTGGAAGAGATAGACCTGCCGTACGAGTCCTTGTTGCGCCAGTCGATCATGGTGGAGAGACCCTTGTCGTGGATCGTGAGGGTCATCGGTGCACCCGTACGGGCCCGTTTATTCCGCTGCTCGGAATCAAACGCACGCCACTCGGGACCCCGGTCAATGAACTCATCATCGATCACAAGCCCGCAACTCTGNNGTTTCGGTCTGGCTTTCTGCTTTCTTCTCCTGCTCCCTCTGTATCGTTCGCGATTTGAACGATTCCCGTTGAGACTGGAGGACTTTTAATTGTTCAATTTCCTGCATTCACACTTCCCCTGATGATTTTTTGTCTCGAATTTTCTGCTGCATGGAACCGGCATATCCGCAAAAAGGCCGTTTTCGTATTGACCCTTCAATACTGCATATTCACCGGAGTCTGCGTTCGTCAGCCTGTTTCTGAATTTCCATAAATCTTTCATTCCTCGGGCATTCGTGCGGATTCACCCCGTTGATCGGAATCCACTTCCCTTCCCGCGGGTTGAACCGGGCCGGGCATGACAGTTCTTTAACGGGCGATCCATTGACTCCCGGGACCATTTTGATTTTAATGTATTCACAATCTGTACAAAAATAGTAATTACTCATGTTTGTTCTCCTGTCTGGGTAAATTCGCCAGACTTGTCGTGGTGTCTTGTCTGAGTGAGGTTATATGTCTTGGTGTGATGCTAAAGGCCGGCAGGTGCGTGGGAGGGAAGCCTGCATAAGAAAATCATGANNNTCGTAAATATTTCCCTACCAACCGACAACTTATCAGAACCGGCTGTCAACAGATTAGCCTGCCGGTTACTTCTTCACGGTATTGGCAATACGGTATGCATCTTTTGGAACCGTCATCTCGAACCGTGCGCCTTTGCCCGGCTCACCTGTCTCTTGGATGGTGATGCCGGTAATTGTGAGGATCTCGCGGGCAAGGAACAGACCCATGCCGGTATTTTTCCCGGATCCTCGTTCGAAGATTTGTTCCTTCTCATCCACGGGGATGCCCATACCATTGTCTTCGCATACGATAATCTGATCGCCATCATGAACCTCGGCAAAGAACCGGAGAGTCGTGATCTTTTCCCCGTATTGGATCGCATTTTCTATCAGATTGTAAAAGACTTTGATGACGAGCGGATCAGCAAACACTTCCGCTCCGGCCTCGAGATCATTCTTCACCGTGATCTTCCCATTCGGGACCTGATGTGCCGCGGTGTCCACAAGCGTGCGGCAGTTCTGCCAGACCGGGGCGGTAACTCCGATCGCTTCGTATTCTTTGGTAAAGGCGATCTGCAGTCCCATCGTGCGGGCAATCTGCTCTTCTCTCGTGATAAATTCTGATATCTTTGCAGCGTCATTGAGGGATTTTTTCGACATTTCAAGGAATGCATTCAGTATGTGAAGCTGATTATTGAGATCATGACGGGTGATACCGGAGAGAAGGTTCAATTTTTTATTTGACTTACGGAGCTCTTCTTCCATCAGTTTGCGTTCCGAGATGTCAATGAACGATTCAATCAGTACATCCTTTCCCCCCAGCAAGGTCCTGATAACCGTCTTAATAATGGCAATCTTGTTGCCCTGTGCATTGAGCAAGACTCGTTCAGAGGTATCTATATCCAGCCCAAAATCGATGACCGGGCATCTGCCCGATTCGGCAGGACAGATAAACCGGTGGCATATCGAGCCGACAATATGATCTTTATCGCTCCCGAGCATTTCCAGAGCTTTGGTGTTGACATCGAGGATTATATGGGTTTTTGCATCAATGATAAGGATACCAAGCTGCATCGAATAAATGATGGTGCGGAAGTGTTCCTCGCTTTTCTTGAGAAGGGTGTGAGATTGTTCGAGCTGCTCGAGCATCTGGTTCATGGCGTCCGCCAGCTGGGATATCTCATCATCTCCTTTCTTCCTGATCCGGGAAGCAGTGCCATCAGATACTGCCCGAGTATCAGCCATGATCCGGTATAACCGGGAAAGAATAAGCCGGTCAATAATGAAAAGGATGAAAATCCCGAGAGCGAGCATAAGGACGAGCAGGATACCCAAAAAGGTCTGAATTGTTTGCTTTCCCTGCAGGTAATAATCCCGGGGTTCCTGTATCGAAAGGGTCAGGGCAGTGTTACCGTTAATATCCGCAATAGTCGTATTCCCGTTGACAATTTC
>PMKW01000150.1 GCA_003157895.1 Methanoregula sp.
ACGGCATCCCCACCGGATGCCCCGGTTCTTCGCAAACGAACATGGTGAAAGCTGCGATCAGGTAATAGAAAAGGCGGTTCTTCGGGTTATGGAAATACGGGTTGCGCACGCCCTCATCTTCCCAGACAAAGCACCCTTCAGGCACCATGGCACAGAACTTTTCGAACATTTCCCGGTCACAGATCGGACCGGTAAGATTGCTGAATGCTCCGCTCCGTTCCATGGCGATAAGCTTGTGGTGTTTCCCGAAAAGCTGCTCGCGGAAATACGGGCGGATCGCTTCGCGGTACGGTGAGGGGATTTTTTCGATATCGCTGTTGAGCCGTCCCCCGATGATCTGGAGATCGAACATCGTGTAAGCGGAAATTTCCTGCGCTATGGTGGTGCCAAGTCCGCCTTTTGTCCGTGCCGACTGCAACCGGGCTGCAGTCTCGTGGATCACTGTGCCCGAATCAACCCTGCCGTCACCGGCTGCTGCTGCCGTACCATCCTCCCGGATATTCCGCATCTGTAGCAGAATATCTCGGCTGAAAGAAAAAATAGGTATGTGTTATCCTGAACGAAAGCCCTCAATAAAAACCATGTTTATCCCGACACCTGTATAAAGATCAAGGATAAAAGGCTTCTAGCGGCTCCGGAATTAAAAGCCGCAGGATGTACCCATATGAGTGACACGAAAAAATACCTTGCAGAACTTATCGGGACGTTTGTCCTCGTGTTCTTCGGGACCGGTGCTGCGGTTGTCGCCGGGAAATCCATCGGGGTTCTCGGGATTGCTCTCGCGTTCGGTATTGCTGTGCTGGTCATGGTCTATATGATTGGTGCCATCTCAGGATGTCATATCAACCCGGCGATCACCATTGCAATGCTGGTGAACGGGAAGATCGGGTCAAAGGACGCTGTCATCTACATCATCGTCCAGTGTATTGGTGCTATCATCGCATCCGCACTGCTGTTTGTGATCATGACCGGCAACCCGGCATACAATATTGCTGCTGACGGACTGGGACAAAATGGGTACGGCATTGCATCACCCGGCGGTTTTTCGCTCGTTTCAGGTCTTCTCGCTGAAGTGATCCTCACCTTCATCTTCCTCATGGTGATATTCGGCGCAACGAGCAAGGCTGCACCTGCCGGGTTTGCCGGTATCGCGATCGGCCTGTCACTTACCACGGTCCATCTTGTAGGTATCCAGATCACCGGCACCTCGGTCAACCCTGCCCGGAGCCTCGGCCCCGCACTCATCGTCGGGGGAAACGCACTCTCACAACTCTGGCTCTTTATTATCGCACCAATCGTCGGTGCGGTGATCGCAGCTTTTGTCTGGAAATACCTGTTCGAAGGATCTGCCTCACCGGCATAATATTTTGCCTTTTTTAGATCATACCAAGAGGGTTTATTGCCGGAAAAATCCTATACGATTCTTATTCATGGATATCATTTCAGTCATTCTCATCATCGCGGGCCTCTGCCTCTTCGAGACCATAACCAGCATTGACAATGCGATCATCAATGCCGAGGTGCTCTCAACGATGAACGAACGGACGCGGCGATGGTTTCTGGTATGGGGACTCATCTTTGCGGTATTCGCGGTCCGCGGCCTGCTGCCCTGGCTGATTGTCTGGCTCTCCACACCCTCCCTTGGGCCGGTCGGAGCGCTGACTGCTACCTTCTCAAATGACCCGCTCGTTATTACAGCTATCGAACAGTCCGCACCGATACTCCTTATCGGTGGCGGCACGTTCCTCATCTTTCTCTTCTTCCACTGGCTGTTTCTGGAGACCAAGAATTTCGGTCTCCGGGGAGAACGATACTTCTCGACGAAGGGGGTCTGGTTCTTTGCCCTTGTTTCCCTCCTTCTTGCAGGTATTGTCTGGTTCGCAATAGCACAAAAACCCCTCATGGCTTTCGGGGCAGTTGTCGGGTCAACGGCGTTCTTTATCGTGCACGGGTTCCGGCAGAACGCCGAGCAGGCAGAACACCGGATGCTCCACTCGTCCGATATGTCGGATGTCAGCAAGATCTTTTATCTCGAAGTCATCGACGCCACGTTCTCCATTGACGGGGTAATCGGGGCGTTCGCGTTCACGATGGCCGTGCCGCTCATCCTGATCGGGAACGGGATCGGTGCGTTTGTGGTCCGGGAACTGACCCTGCGCAATGTTGATAATATCAAAAAATTCCGGTACCTGAAAAACGGGGCTATGTATTCTATATTCTTCCTCGGGATCATCATGATCCTCGACAGTTTCGGGATCAGTATCCCGTTCTTTGTCTCGCCGCTTATTACCTTCGGGGTCGTCGGGTTCTTCCTGCTCAAATCGATGCGGGAGATCCCCGGAGTACCTGGCTTAAAAAAGGGCCATGCCGGATAAGATTGTTTTTGCGAGATCCCGTCCGGAGCAGCTCCAGATACGTGGGGATCCCGTAAACCCCCCGCTCCCCGAAAAGGTGAAAGAGTCGTTCTCAGGATAACGTCCCGCTTATCCGGGGTACCGGCACTCAGGCACGGTTACCCCGGATGAAGATACGTTTCACTTTCCCGGCCTGGTCTAT
This sequence comes from Methanoregula sp., assembly GCA_003157895.1. Taxonomy (GTDB): domain Archaea; phylum Halobacteriota; class Methanomicrobia; order Methanomicrobiales; family Methanospirillaceae; genus Methanoregula. The sequence goes on from PMKW01000150.1 coordinate 2,557, forward strand.
ACACCAGAGCCCGCCTTTGAGGACCGGGATGACGACCCGCATACCACCCTCCATCTCCCGGGAGACGTCCCTGAGCCGGTCCCGGATCGGCAGGTGCTGGGGACAGGCCTTCTCGCATTTCCCGCAGACCCGGCAGAGCCCGGCATATGAAACGCCCCCCATCAGTCCCCCATGGCGGCCGAAATACTGGAACTTCGGGCTCCGGTCGTGCGGGAAGAGATAATGCGCATTATACAGCGAGAAGCACCCGGGGATATCCACCCCGGCCGGGCAGGGCATGCAGTAACCGCAGCCCGTGCACCCGACTTTCATCAGCCGCCCGTAGGTATCCCGTACCTGTGCAATGCGCGAGAGTTCTTCTTCCGTCAGGGACCGGGGATATGCATCTTCAGCCGTTTTGAGGTTCTCAGCGATATGCCCCTCGTCGTTCATGCCGGAGAGCACGACCGTGACCTCAGGATGGTCCCACACCCACCGGAGTGCCCACTGTGCCGGAGAGCGTTTCACGGGCGATGCATCCCAGATCTTTTTTACCTCTTCCGGTACCGGCCCCCCGAGGTTCCCGCCGCGGAGGGGTTCCATGATCATGACCGCCAGGTTCCCTGCATGCGCATACTCCAGACCTTCCGTGCCAGCCTGGTTCTTCTCATCAAGATAATTATACTGGATCTGGCAGAAAGTCCAGTCGTAGGAATCCACGATCTCCTTAAAAGTCGCGAGATCTGCGTGTGATGAGAAACCGGCGTTTCTGATCCTGCCGTCCTTTCTGGCAGTGGTCAGGAACTCCAGTACACCGAGGCTTTTCAGTCTCGGAAAACTCTCCCGGGTAAGGCTGTGCAGCAGGTAATAATCGATATGGTCCGTCTTCAGCGTCGCGAGCTGACCATCGAGGATCCGGTCCATATCCCCGCGGGAGCGGACAGACCACGGCGGGAGTTTTGTTGCAAGCCGGACTTTTTCCCGGTAGCCGTCTTCGAGTGCCCGGCCAAGTACCTTTTCGCTTTTGCCAAAGTGGTATGCCGGTGCTGTATCAACGTAATTGACACCGTGATCGATGGCATAGCGCAGTTGCCGGATCGCCCGCTCTTCATCTATCCCGCTGCCGCTTTTTTTTGCCGGCAGGCGCATGCAGCCGAACCCGAGGATTGAGAGTTCATCGCCGGTTTTTGGGACTTTGCGGTAGAGCATAATGGTTCTCTCTCATTAATTATGCGGTCAATAGGGCGGGCTCTTTTAAAAAGATCTCCGTCCCAAAAAAAAGACCATGTTTAATTATCTTCCGCCATAGGACCTGACATGTCTCCCTGCCCGGTGGTACTGATCGAAACGGGGATTCTCTTCATCATATATTCCCATATCCTCCCTGCCGAACCGTTTACGGTCTTCGCCGACAGGACAGACTTTGATGCAGATGCCACAGGGAGAGATGAACCGTTCCGACAATGCCTCAGACCGTGTGGCACAGGTTTTCTTATCGGTCAGTCCCCGGGGGTAGTCCCCGCCGTCCAGTGCATGGACCGGGCAGGCTTTCACGCACCGCCGGCACCGGATGCAGAGCGATTTTAAAAGCACCGGATCCGGCTCGATCTCTGCCGCGGAAAGGATGGACGCGAACCGGACCCGGGGCCCGAACTCCGGTGTGAGGAGCGCGTTGTTTATGCCGAAATTCCCGAGGCCGGCAAGCAATGCGGCATGGCGGTGGGAGAAGAAGGCAACAGGACGCTCTTTCAGCATGCTGATGGAGCCATAGCCGTCCCGGGGAATCCAGACCGATGGCCAGCCGTCAGCCGTAAGAGCAGAAGCAATCCGGTACCCCATCTCATCCAGCTGGGCATTGACCGTGCGGTAGAGTTCGTGGTACCAGATAGAGGGGGCGGTATCGAGAATTGGCAGGGAAACCGGCAGACCGATCACAATCACCGTATTCGTTTCCGGGAATATGGCACGGGGGCGGAAGGATTCCGGCACCCAGGGTTCAAATAAGGGTTCATCCCAGCGGGAGGCAGGAGCAAATCCCACCAGGGGAATATCAAGATCTGCACACTTATTTCTGACCTGCTGCCGGACTGTTTCACTCATGGAGGAGCATACTCCGGGCAGCAATAAATGAATTTGGTCAGGCTGGTTGCGACCGGACCATTCCGGTACCATACCAGGGATGCAAAAACAATGTTGTTATATATGAGTTAAAATATATTTTGTACCCGGAGCCCCAGACTATGACGGCAATACCGGATCTCGTCGATGGCATCAACCTTATCTTATGTATCGTAATCTTCCTCCTCGGGTACCTGGTGTACCGGAAGCAGGAGAGGATCAGCGCATTTTTAATCGGTATCGCCTTTGGCATGTTCGGCCTTTCGCACTTCAGTGTCCTCTCAGGTATCGCCTTTCCTGACGTTACCTTCATCCTGCTGAGAATATGCGGGTATATCCTTGTCGCCGCAGCACTCTGGCTGTTGCTGTCAGAATAGGCATGACCCGGGGGTGGAAGAAACCCCGCAGTTCAGGAAATAGAACGTGACAGGAAGGTTCGGAAACCGAATCAGGTACCGGTTACCGTGCAGACAATCGTCCGTTGCCTGCCCGCATTGACATCGAGTTCAAGCAGCACGAGCTGCTGCCAGGTCCCGCACATGAGCTGACCATTCTCTACCGGGACCGTAATCGAGGGACCGACCAGTGCGGCCTTGACGTGTGAGCGCCCGTTGCCATCGCCCCACCGGCTGTTGTGTGCATAGTCCTCATTGTCGGGAGCCAGAATAGCGAGCGCACGCTTAAAGTCTGCAAGCACGCCGGGTTCGTACTCGATCGTTGTCAGGGCTGCCGTGGAGTGCTGCGCAAACAGATGGACAAGCCCGGTCTTTACCCTGCTTTCAACAACTGCCTTTGCCACCTGCAGGGTGATATCAATAATATCTCCCTCGCAAGAGGATGTAACGGTCAGGATCGTACGGAACATGGATTCACCATATATCATTCTGGACGTAGTGGGACAAAACAATTTTTCTCCCATTGAATGGATGCTTCCCGAAAAACAGGGTGGGGAAAATATATGAGGAGAACAGGAGGGAAAACGGATAGGATCCTCAGGTTTTACTCTTCTCATCGGTATCCGTTTCGGCCCCGTTGACCATCTCAGCTGGGACAAAGGCGATACCCACGACCTTGTCATTCTCATCAAGGCGCATGACGCGGACACCTTTGGTGCCCCGGCCGATGATCCGGAACTCAGAGACCGGGATCCGGATGACGACGCCGGACGAGGTCATGGCAATGATCTCGTCAGTGTCACAGACCGCACGGGACTCGATGATCACCGCGTCGCGGTCGAGGAGCATGTTCCGTACACCCAGCGTTCCCCGTCCGTGCCCGCGGAACTCGTCGAACTCGCTCCTCTTGCCAAACCCGACATCCGAGATGGTGAGGAGGTGATCCTTCTCAAGGAGCGTGACGGCAACGACCTCATCCCCTTTACGGAGTTTCATTCCGCGTACTCCCTGTGCGTTCCGGCCAACCGTCCGCACGGTCTCCTCGTGGAAACGGAGACTCTGGCCAAAGCAGGAGGTGAGAATGATCTCCTTTGTGCCGTCCGTCATGATGACGTCGACGAGCCGGTCGTTCTCCTTAAGCTTGATTGCATTCGTCCCGGTCGAGCGGGGGTTGGAGAACTGGTCGGACGGAATCTTGATCGCCTGCCCGAGTTTTGTGGCAAACAGGAGGTAGCGGTCAGCACGGAACTCGCGGATCGGGATGACCGTTGTTACGACCTCGTCTTTTAAGTTGAGGAGGTTGACGATCGGTTTACCCTTGGCTACCCGGGAGCTCTCGGGGATCTGATATACCTTGAGCCAGTAGACCCGGCCGATATTGGTGAAGCAAAGGAGGTAATCCTTCATGCCGGCGACAAAGACCGATTCGACCAGGTCTTCTTCTTTCGTGGTCATGCCGGTGATACCATGACCACCCCGACGCTGCCTCCGGTAGGTGTCAAGGTCAATCCGTTTGATATAATTCGCGGTGGTAATGGAGACGAGGACGTTCTTGTCCTCAATGAGATCCTCACTCGAGAGGTCGCTTGTGTCAAGCGCGATCTGGGTCCGGCGCTTGTCACCGAATTTTGCGGCAACTTCCTTTGTCTCGCGCCGTATCACATCCTTGATGTTTGCCTCGCTTGAAAGGATCTTCTTGAGCCGGGCTATCTCCTCTTCCAGCCCTTTCTTCTCATCATTGATCTTCTGCTGTTCGAGCGCTGCGAGACGGCGGAGCTGCATCTGGAGGAT